>CAJNDC010000039.1:0-78 GCA_905221415.1 bacterium | reverse complement strand
GGGGGGGGGGGGGGGGGGGGGGGGGGGGGGGGGGGGGGGGGGGGGGGGGGGGGGGGGGGGGGGGGGGGGGGGGGGGGG
>CAJNDC010000038.1:0-84 GCA_905221415.1 bacterium | reverse complement strand
TCTCATTTCTCATTTCTCATTTCTCATTTCTCATTTCTCATTTCTCATTTCTCATTTCTCATTTCTCATTTCTCATTTCTCATT
>CAJNDC010000037.1:0-84 GCA_905221415.1 bacterium | reverse complement strand
TAATCACTAATCACTAATCACTAATCACTAATCACTAATCACTAATCACTAATCACTAATCACTAATCACTAATCACTAATCAC
>CAJNDC010000036.1:0-85 GCA_905221415.1 bacterium | reverse complement strand
GAATGATAGAATGATAGAATGATAGAATGATAGAATGATAGAATGATAGAATGATAGAATGATAGAATGATAGAATGATAGAATG
>CAJNDC010000035.1:0-85 GCA_905221415.1 bacterium | reverse complement strand
TCAAGCAATCAAGCAATCAAGCAATCAAGCAATCAAGCAATCAAGCAATCAAGCAATCAAGCAATCAAGCAATCAAGCAATCAAG
>CAJNDC010000034.1:0-238 GCA_905221415.1 bacterium | reverse complement strand
AAGCGTACTTATGGGGGCATAAACTTACATGCTTGGTCTGTTATCCGAATGACCGTACGGGGATTAAAACCCCTAATATGCCGTCTGAACCCGCCTTATTCCAGCATGGGTTGGGGGACGTTGTGCCGGATGGCGTAAACAGCGGCCTGCACCCGGCTGCTGAGGTTGAGTTTGCGGAGCAGGTTTTGAACGTGGACTTTGACGGTGGATTCGGCAAGATCGAGGTGGCGGGCGATGA
>CAJNDC010000033.1:0-241 GCA_905221415.1 bacterium | reverse complement strand
AAAGTCAAAGACTCTTTGACTTCTGGAGCCGTAAGTTTAAGCATCCCACCTTGAAAGAGACTACCCCCATTTGCTGCCAAAGCTTCTTTCCATGTATATTCTGTACTCCCAAACTGATCCAATTGACCATCTCCATTGGTATCTTTGGTTAGTTTTTTACAAATTGTATAGAACTCTTCCAAGCTCCAACCTTCCTTGGGAACCTCAATGCCTTCTTTATCCAGCAAATCTTTATTGACAC
>CAJNDC010000032.1:0-244 GCA_905221415.1 bacterium | reverse complement strand
CAGTTGTGATTTTAGCAGAGGGATACGTTTTTTCGATTTCTTCCGCAAAACTCAGAGCCGTTTGAAATTGAGATTTTCTAAATGTCTTTGTTTTCGAATCCGACAACATCCGTCTATCACCAAATCCTATTGATTGGATATCTGTTTGGATGTCAAGCCGATCATCTTTATTCGTCCCTGCATAAGCAATCACTACATGACTATCATCCACATTCCCATTTTTATCCACAGGAGCAACCGCCAT
>CAJNDC010000031.1:0-273 GCA_905221415.1 bacterium | reverse complement strand
ATAGCTCTATTTTCATCGCCCCTAAAGTAGCGTTATTGTTAGGTTTTGATATGAATAAATATTATGAGAATGAGGCTAGAAAAATCAAAAAAGCTCAAGAGAAGGAAAAAATGCGCCGTTTGTATGAGGGCGGTCAAGTTTAAGGAGTTTCTATGGATTGGGGTCGGGTCATTCATGTGCTGTTCAGCCTTATTTCTTTAACGACCATTGCAGGGTTTTTGTATGAGCCTAATACGGTAGTGTTATTTGTAGCGTTAGCTTTAAACCTTATTT
>CAJNDC010000030.1:0-280 GCA_905221415.1 bacterium | reverse complement strand
CCTTATAACTTTAGAGCTAAACCTCAAGATGTATCAGCTCTTCTAATGGATGAGCATGAATTTCAAGCAGTTATTAATCGTGATGCATTTACTTGGCGAAATATTCAATTCAGTTTTTCTAAAACTTGGAGTAGAGAAGTCGAAAAACAAAGATTTTCTTTGAAATCTGCCATTGAAACGGAGAAGTTGGATGGTCAAAACTTGCAAGACTTAATTGCGAAATTGATTCAATTAAAGATTTTGTATATCGATGATTCGCTCTTTCCAGACCAAATAGCAT
>CAJNDC010000029.1:0-281 GCA_905221415.1 bacterium | reverse complement strand
CCCATCCATTGCCTCTTGGATACGAGCGAAAAGGTAAAAACAAATAAAGGGCGAAACGTCATTATTGTCTAAGAAACTTGACCCATCAACGCCAATAATCGTTTTTGAAAAATCTAAGCGATCTGTTGCTTTATTATCAAAAAGCCATTGAAATTCACCATTGGTTGATTTGCAAAAAGGCGCTAATCGCGCGACAAGCCCATTAGGATCATTGTGGTCTTTTCCAAAAGCATTAATAAGTTGAGTGATGGGATAATCTAGGTTCATATCTCCTGTGATAA
>CAJNDC010000028.1:0-281 GCA_905221415.1 bacterium | reverse complement strand
CGACACCCTTATCCGCCGCAAACTCAGTCCCGAACAAGTATGCGCCTACCTGTGCAAACACCACCAGATCACGCTCCACCACAGCACCATTTACCGCTACCTTCGCCAAGACAAAAGCAACGGCAGCACGTTGTGGCAACATCTCAGAATATGCAGCAAACCCTACCGCAAACGCTACGGCAGCACATGGACCAGAGGCAAAGTCCCCAACCGTGTCGGCATAGAAAACCGACCCGCTATCGTCGACCAGAAATCCCGTATCGGCGATTGGGAAGCCGACA
>CAJNDC010000027.1:0-473 GCA_905221415.1 bacterium | reverse complement strand
CTGATGAACGAGCACGTTTTGTGGCTCCAAATGTACGCTCTTTAGCTGACGCATGGCTCTACCGGGAAAATGAAGATGTGTTTCCGAGGGCAATCTATTGGGATAAGCAAGTGGTTGGCTTTCTCCTGCTGGAAATAGACAAGGATGAAGCAGAATACTTTATCTGGCGGATAATGATTGGTCAGCAGTGAATTAACAAAAATCAGGACAAGGCGACGAAGCCGCAGACAGTACAAATAGTACGGAACCGATTCACTTGGTGCTTCAGCACCTTAGAGAATCGTTCTCTTTGAGCTAAGGCGAGGCAACGCCGTACTGGTTTTTGTTAATCCACTATAAATGCGCCGATTGCCAAGGCGATGATGCTCAACCAGGGTTTTTGCGAAGCGTTCATTGTTGTCGTCCTGATGGGAATTGCCGCCATTATGCGCAAGCGTCCGTCTTTTTCCAAACCGCCGCACCGTTTCCGCGTT
>CAJNDC010000026.1:0-582 GCA_905221415.1 bacterium | reverse complement strand
GAGGAATTGTAATGTTTAGTTTAAATCACCAACAAGAAAAAACGTTGGAAGAGAAAATGAGAATTGAACAGGATAGGATGGTATTGTATTTAGTTAATCATTATGAGGGAGTCAATGAAATAGAATTTAATGATATAGAAAATAATGCTACAACAGGTTCAAGAACAGCGTTATTAACTGTAAATAAAGAACTTAAAATGGAAATTACTTTCTTTAAATTTAATGATAAAACTGACAATTATGTAATTAGTTGGAATAAAAGATTAAATTTACAAGAAAAAAATGAAATTACTAATCAACAAACAATAGATAATATTAAAGTGAAATATTGGAGCGAGTGGTGAAAATAACAGATAAAAATTATAATGATATTGTCGATGGGGTTTATAATGTTGATGCAGGAAAAGTAAAACGACCTTGGAGAGACGATAAGATTTTTAAATCAAATGGACAAACCTTCCGCGTTCTCAAAACCCAAGACAACACCTCTAACGGTATGCAGGCAATGGCGGTTGCTCCTGTGGATAAAAATGGGAATGTGGATGATAGTCATGTAGTGATTGCTTATGCAGGGACGAATAA
>CAJNDC010000025.1:0-623 GCA_905221415.1 bacterium | reverse complement strand
ATCAAGAAATTACCAGAAGACTACCAAACGATGGTCGACAGCAAGAGTTGGCGCGAGGATGATCTGCTTGATAAGATCCGTCAGGAAGAGCAAATGATTGCCTATCTAGATGAAGTCAACCAATCCCTTTCTAGCTTGACCATGGATAGTGAAGAAAAGGGGAGATTGAGACGGAGTAATGTGGAACTCATGCGAGGACACCATGCGAATAAACGCGTCTATGAAACGATCTTGAGAGACCTGCGAGCCTATGATAGCTACTCAGGAGGACTGTTCGATGAACTAGACAGTATCGATGTGCAGTTGAGTCGTGGACTAGCCCAGATCGAATCGAGCTGGGATGCAAAGACAGGGGTCTTTAAAATTCCATCTGACCTGACTTGGGCCAACTACCTGTCTGCCTATTCTGATACAAAGGATATGAAGCTCAGTCGTCAAGAGAAGGTCTTTGTCCAGACCATGATGGCAGAATACGGCTTTGATGCAGAGACAGCCCAGCAACTCTTGACCATCAAGAAAGGGATAGATAAGAAATTTCCAACCTCTAGCCAAGAGTTCCGTGACTATATCTTTTTGCGAGTCGTTGGTGCGGCAAATTATAACGAATTTAAGTGGAATGAAAC
>CAJNDC010000024.1:0-757 GCA_905221415.1 bacterium | reverse complement strand
TTATGTGACTATTAGTCCGTCTCGCTCCGCAAGGTGCGAGACAAATAAACCACCCGCTATGCGGGTGCGCATCGAAGGTTATACCAAAAAACTCCAAACGCGATACAATAAAGGTGTTCAAGCCAATTGTAAAGCGAAAGGAGAAGAATATGGCACAAAAGGCACATAGTTTATCACACACAAAGTGGATGTGTAAATATCACATTGTGTTCACCCCTAAGTATAGACGAAAAGTAATTTATAATCAATATCGAAGCAGTTTGGGAGAAATATTCCATCGATTATGTAGTTATAAAGGTGTTGAGATTATCGAAGGTCACTTAATGCCAGACCATGTACATATGTTAGTCAGTATTCCACCGAGGATAAGTGTTTCAAGTTTCATGGGGTATTTAAAAGGTAAAAGTGCACTCATGATGTTTGACAAACACGTCAACCTCAAGTACAAGTTTGGGAATCGGCATTTCTGGGCAGAAGGTTATTATGTAAGTACAGTAGGGCTTAATGAAGCCACAATTAAGAAATATATTCAAGAACAGGAAAAGCATGATATAGCATTAGATAAATTAAGTGTAAAAGAATATGATGATCCCTTTAGGGATAGTGGTAAGTAGTACCAAGGTCTCTTCAAGAGGCAAGTGACGAGTCAAGAGCAATAAGGCTTGAACAACGTGAAAGCCAGCGTCTTTAGGCGCTGGCTGGTAATTTGGGCTTATAGCCCTGGTGCAAACCACCCGTTAGACGGGTGGTTATGATT
>CAJNDC010000023.1:0-1016 GCA_905221415.1 bacterium | reverse complement strand
ACGATTCGGGCAAGGCGGTTTCGACGTTCATAGAGTTCATTGCGTTGATTTGTAAACGTTGCTTTCTGCTTTAGATACTCATCTTCCAAATCATAATACTCTTTTTCTTTTGCTTTTAACTTTTGGAAGACTAAATCCGACTGTTCCATTTCCTAAATTCTCCTGCCAATTCCTTATCTGTAGCTAGTTTATTCTCAATAACTTGGATAATCTGTTGGTTAAGGGTATCAAACTCTGTAGCTAGTTTTTCAGCCTTTTGATTCATTTGCTCAAAATCTTGCTCAACTGAACCGACAATCGTAGCCTGAGTCACACCTGCAGACGCAAAAGTCGATAGGACTTCATCATAACTCAGGTATCGGAAACTACTAAAGTCAAGCTGATTCCATAGTTCTTGTGCTTTTGATACCACCTCTTCTTGAAGATGCTTGATGTCGTCTGCACCAGCTCGAGCTGCATTAGCCATTCCTTCCCCTAGTGCCATTCCCTGCAAGCTATCCAAGTATATCTCTTCCCTACTTGACAAACCATCTGCTGAGAGGTAGCTTTTAATTTTTTGGTAGCGGTACATACCTGCTGTTGCTTCTGCTAGCGCCGTTACTTTGAGATTTGTGACACGTTTTCCATCCAAATCAACTAGCTGGCCGTTCTCATCAAATCGCCACTGGGATAAGCTATGATATTCTAACTTGTCACCCCAGTTATCTTTTGCAGGATAGATATAGGGATAGATGGCTGTTTGAGTCGTATTTCCCGTAATATTGCCAATAACATCATACTTATGACGGTAATTGCGAAATTGTTCTGGATGTTCTTGCATGTACTTGATTTCTTCTTTCGAAATCAAGTTATGAATATCTGGCCCATTATACCCAACATTGGCATAACCCCGCTTTAAAGCGACATACATAGCCAGAGACTCTCCAAGTGAATGCCCCGCAGTTGTGATTTTAGCAGAGGGATACGTTTTTTCGATTTCTTCCGCAAAACTCAGAGCCGTTTGAAATTGAGATTTT
>CAJNDC010000022.1:0-1287 GCA_905221415.1 bacterium | reverse complement strand
TTGTAGTAATCAATATAGTCTACAATGGCTTGTTCCAATTGGTTAAGCGACTGAAACGATTTCTCATAACCATAAAACATTTCCGATTTCAAAATACCAAAGAAGGACTCCATCATACCATTGTCTGGGCTGTTACCTTTTCGTGACATGGATGCTTGAATTCCCTTACTCTCTAGGAACCGATGATAAGAATCGTGTTGGTATTGCCAGCCCTGGTCGCTGTGTAAAATAGTATTTTCATAGTGTTTCTCTGTGAATGCCTGTTCCAACATCGTTTTTACTTGCTCTAAGTTGGGCGAACAAGAAAGATTAAAAGCAATCATTTCACTGTTAAAGCCATCTAAAACAGGCGATAAATAGAGCTTTTGGCTGCTATTTGGAATGGTAAATTCTGTCACATCTGTGTAGCACTTTTCCATTGGTTTTGAAGCTTCAAACTGGCGTTGAATAAGGTTGTCGGCTTTCTTACCAATATCTCCTTTGTGAGAAGAATACTTGCGTTTCTGCCGTATTCTAGCTTGTAAATTGAGTACGTTCATCAACCGCTGAACCCTCTTATGATTGACCAAAAAACCACGATTTCTTAATTCTAAATGTATCCGACGATAACCATAATTTCCCTTGTGTTCGGTAAAAATAGATTGGATTTCAGCTTTAAGCCCTTGATCCTTATCTGGTTTGTCTAGCTGTTTCAAGTGATAATAGTAGGTCGAACGAGCGAGTTTAATGGCTTTTAGAAGAATATCTAACGAAAACTCAGTGATTAATTCTTGAACAATTTCTGTCTTTCTTCTTTCTCTTTTTCCTCCTTCAATCGGAGTTCTCTCAACTTTTTTAGAACAGCATTCTCCGCTCTCAGGTATTCATTTTCTGCTTGAAGACGTTCTAACTCGGTCATCTCTTCAGGTTTCTTCTTTGGCTTGCGTCCCATTCTAGGTATTCTCCCTCTTGTTTTCTCAACAATAGTATACCCGTTTTTCCTATATTGTGCCAGCCAATTTGAAAGCATTCCTTGGTTTGGGAGGGCATAATCAAGACTAACACTTCTTTGCGAATGTCCTTCCAACAGAACTTTCTCAACCATTTCTTGTTTTAATTCAGGGGAATAGTAACGATTTTTTCCTTTTTTGACGAACTCCATTCCGTAACGATCAATCAATTTAATCATGTATCTAAGATTAGAATTGTTTATCCCAAATTTATTTGAAAGCTTCTCTAAGCTATATCCTTGTTTTCTAAGTTCATAGATCTGAACTTTATCTTCATAATTCAATTTCATAATAAAAA
>CAJNDC010000021.1:0-1644 GCA_905221415.1 bacterium | reverse complement strand
TTATTCGTCCCTGCATAAGCAATCACTACATGACTATCATCCACATTCCCATTTTTATCCACAGGAGCAACCGCCATCGCCTGCATACCATTAGAGGTGTTGTCTATGGGATTGGTGATTACTTTAAACCGATCGTTCCCAACCAAATCATCCTTACTATAAGGTCTACTCACCTTTAGAGCATCCACTTTATAAACATCATCAGCAATATATCTATAATCTTTTTCAGTTATCATTTTAATTTACCATATCTTACATCTATGTCCAAGTCTGATTTACTATCAATCTGTTTTTTCTTCTCTAAAATTTCGCCTGAATTTCTAGATGTTAGTTGGGACATACTAATTTCACCACCTAGATTCCATAATGTGAATCTTACATAGTACTTATCATTAACAAGCGCATCACCACTCCATGTCCCTGTTATATTATCCTTAGAGAAAGATTCGAATTCTACCGTGCGAACTCCTTCGTAATGATTAACTAAGTATAACGCCATTCTATCCTGTTCGATTCTCATTCTTTCTTCCAATGTTTTTCCTTTTTGATGATTCAAACTAAACATTACAATTCCTCCTATAATACAGATTACTAAAGCAATAACACCCCATTTTTTGTGCCTATTCATTGACACACCTCCTTATATTATTCTATAAAGCAACTTGGTCTTAATTACCTTATAGTATAACATAAACAGCTATTTTAATTAACATTGGTATCATTCAAAGCTGTCACAAACTGAGAATCTACTACTTTCGCAGAATTTAGTACAGAACAAGCCTGCATACCATTGGAACGGTTGTCTATGGGTTTAGAGATTACTTTAAACCGATCGTTTGCAACTAATCGTCCCTCCTGAATAGGATTACTCACCTTACCAGAGTCAACATCG
Source organism: bacterium (assembly GCA_905221415.1). Lineage (GTDB taxonomy): Bacteria > Bacillota > Bacilli > Lactobacillales > Streptococcaceae > Streptococcus. The sequence goes on along the minus strand of CAJNDC010000021.1, from coordinate 752 downwards.
TAAACATCGTCTACTATATATCTATAATCTTCTTCTGTAATCATATAATTATCTCTCCTCTAAGTAGATAATTTTTACTGCTATATCATACCCAGCTTCTTCTTTGTGTTCTCTCTTTATAAATTCTATCGGTGAGTAATTAGAACTTCTTATTTTCCCATTCTCATTTAGAGAATCTGTTTTGAAAGATATATCATATTGATTATTTACTTTAGCAGTGATCCTCCAACTCCCTGTACTTTCATTTCTTTGAAATTCAATAAACTCAACTCTCTCAATCTTTTGTCCATCAGCCAAATCATAGTTACTAACTAAAAACTTTACTACCCTATCCTGTTCAATTCTCATTTTCTCTTCCAACGTTTTTTCTTGTTGGTGATTTAAACTAAACATTACAATTCCTCCTATAATACAAATTACTAAAGCAATAATACCCCATTTTTTGTGCCTATTCATGGACACACCTCCTTATATTATTCTATAAAGCAACTTGGTCTTAATTGCCTTATAGTATAACATAAACAGCTATTTTACTTAACATTGGCATAATCCAGCGCCGTCACAAACTGAGAATCCTCCATCAATTGTTGTAAACTCCTATAAAACTGTTCTCCATCTTGGTAACTATGTTGTCCTTTTTGAAGAAAGGCATCCATTTTGCTAGCTTCGTCTTCTACGATTCGGGCAAGGCGGTTTCGACGTTCATAGAGTTCATTGCGTTGATTTGTAAACGTTGCTTTCTGCTTTAGATA
>CAJNDC010000020.1:0-5252 GCA_905221415.1 bacterium | reverse complement strand
AAGCTAAGCGACTTCCATATCTCACAGGGGGCAACCCCCAACTACTTCCGGCGTTCTAGGGCTTAACTGCTGTGTTCGGCATGGGTACAGGTGTATCTCCTAGGCTATCGTCACTTAACTCTGAGTAATACCTACTCAAAATTGAATATCTATCAAATACCAAGAAAACCTCACGCTTCGTATCCTCAGTTACTTTGGATAAGTCCTCGAGCTATTAGTATTAGTCCGCTACATGTGTCGCCACACTTCCACTTCTAACCTATCTACCTGATCATCTCTCAGGGCTCTTACTGATATATAATCATGGGAAATCTCATCTTGAGGTGGGTTTCACACTTAGATGCTTTCAGCGTTTATCCCTTCCCTACATAGCTACCCAGCGATGCCTTTGGCAAGACAACTGGTACACCAGCGGTAAGTCCACTCTGGTCCTCTCGTACTAGGAGCAGATCCTCTCAAATTTCCTACGCCCGCGACGGATAGGGACCGAACTGTCTCACGACGTTCTGAACCCAGCTCGCGTGCCGCTTTAATGGGCGAACAGCCCAACCCTTGGGACCGACTACAGCCCCAGGATGCGACGAGCCGACATCGAGGTGCCAAACCTCCCCGTCGATGTGAACTCTTGGGGGAGATAAGCCTGTTATCCCCAGGGTAGCTTTTATCCGTTGAGCGATGGCCCTTCCATACGGAACCACCGGATCACTAAGCCCGACTTTCGTCCCTGCTCGAGTTGTAGCTCTCGCAGTCAAGCTCCCTTATACCTTTACACTCTGCGAATGATTTCCAACCATTCTGAGGGAACCTTTGGGCGCCTCCGTTACCTTTTAGGAGGCGACCGCCCCAGTCAAACTGCCCGTCAGACACTGTCTCCGATAGGGATCACCTATCCGGGTTAGAGTGGCCATAACACAAGGGTAGTATCCCAACAACGTCTCCTTCGAAACTGGCGTCCCGATCTCTTAGACTCCTACCTATCCTGTACATGTGGTACAGACACTCAATATCAAACTGCAGTAAAGCTCCATGGGGTCTTTCCGTCCTGTCGCGGGTAACCTGCATCTTCACAGGTACTAAAATTTCACCGAGTCTCTCGTTGAGACAGTGCCCAAATCATTACGCCTTTCGTGCGGGTCGGAACTTACCCGACAAGGAATTTCGCTACCTTAGGACCGTTATAGTTACGGCCGCCGTTTACTGGGGCTTCAATTCATACCTTCGAGTTACCTCTAAGCACTCCTCTTAACCTTCCAGCACCGGGCAGGCGTCACCCCCTATACATCATCTTACGATTTAGCAGAGAGCTGTGTTTTTGATAAACAGTTGCTTGGGCCTATTCACTGCGGCTGACCTAAAGTCAGCACCCCTTCTCCCGAAGTTACGGGGTCATTTTGCCGAGTTCCTTAACGAGAGTTCTCTCGCTCACCTGAGGCTACTCGCCTCGACTACCTGTGTCGGTTTGCGGTACGGGTAGAGTATGTTTAACGCTAGAAGCTTTTCTTGGCAGTGTGACGTCACTAACTTCGCTACTAAACTTCGCTCCCCATCACAGCTCAATGTTATAGAATTAAGCATTTGACTCAATTCACACCTCACTGCTTAGACAGACACTTCCATTCGTCTGCTTTAGTTAGCCTACTGCGTCCCTCCATCACTACATACTCTAGTACAGGAATATCAACCTGTTGTCCATCGGATACACCTTTCGGTCTCTCCTTAGGTCCCGACTAACCCAGGGCGGACGAGCCTTCCCCTGGAAACCTTAGTCTTACGGTGGACAGGATTCTCACCTGTCTTTCGCTACTCATACCGGCATTCTCACTTCTATGCGTTCCAGCGCTCCTCACGGTACACCTTCTCCACACATAGAACGCTCTCCTACCATACCTATAAAGGTATCCACAGCTTCGGTAAATTGTTTTAGCCCCGGTACATTTTCGGCGCAGGGTCACTCGACTAGTGAGCTATTACGCACTCTTTGAATGAATAGCTGCTTCTAAGCTAACATCCTAGTTGTCTGTGCAACCCCACATCCTTTTCCACTTAACAATTATTTTGGGACCTTAGCTGGTGGTCTGGGCTGTTTCCCTTTCGACTACGGATCTTAGCACTCGCAGTCTGACTGCCGACCATAATTCTTTGGCATTCGGAGTTTATCTGAGATTGGTAATCCGGGATGGACCCCTCACCCAAACAGTGCTCTACCTCCAAGAATCTTGATGTCGACGCTAGCCCTAAAGCTATTTCGGAGAGAACCAGCTATCTCCAAGTTCGTTTGGAATTTCTCCGCTACCCACAAGTCATCCAAGCACTTTTCAACGTGCCCTGGTTCGGTCCTCCAGTGCGTCTTACCGCACCTTCAACCTGCTCATGGGTAGGTCACATGGTTTCGGGTCTACGACATGATACTAATGCGCCCTATTCAGACTCGGTTTCCCTACGGCTCCGTCTCTTCAACTTAACCTCGCATCATATCGTAACTCGCCGGTTCATTCTACAAAAGGCACGCTCTCACCCATTAACGGGCTCGAACTTGTTGTAGGCACACGGTTTCAGGTTCTATTTCACTCCCCTCCCGGGGTGCTTTTCACCTTTCCCTCACGGTACTGGTTCACTATCGGTCACTAGGGAGTATTTAGGGTTGGGAGATGGTCCTCCCAGATTCCGACGGGATTTCTCGTGTCCCGCCGTACTCAGGATACTGCTAGGTACAAAGACTATTTTAAATACGAGGCTATTACTCTCTTTGGCTGACCTTCCCAAATCATTCTTCTATAATCTTTGAGTCCACATTGCAGTCCTACAACCCCGAAGAGTAAACTCTTCGGTTTGCCCTTCTGCCGTTTCGCTCGCCGCTACTAAGGCAATCGCTTTTGCTTTCTCTTCCTGCAGCTACTTAGATGTTTCAGTTCACTGCGTCTTCCTCCTCATATCCTTAACAGATATGGGTAACAGGTAGTACCTGTTGGGTTCCCCCATTCGGAAATCCCTGGATCATCGCTTACTTACAGCTACCCAAGGCATATCGTCGTTTGTCACGTCCTTCTTCGGCTCCTAGTGCCAAGGCATCCACCGTGCGCCCTTATTAACTTAACCTTATTTTCTGACCTTTCAGTCATAAACTCTTTTAATACTACAGCGTTTCGGTTTATTTTCTTGTTACTATTTGATATAGATATTCAATTTTCAATGTGCATTACTTGGTGATCTCTCACCAATGGAGCCTAGCGGGATCGAACCGCTGACCTCCTGCGTGCAAAGCAGGCGCTCTCCCAGCTGAGCTAAGGCCCCACAAGACCTCTCAAGACTAAACAAGACCAATGTGCAGTTCCTTTTCCTTAGAAAGGAGGTGATCCAGCCGCACCTTCCGATACGGCTACCTTGTTACGACTTCACCCCAATCATCTATCCCACCTTAGGCGGCTGGCTCCTAAAAGGTTACCTCACCGACTTCGGGTGTTACAAACTCTCGTGGTGTGACGGGCGGTGTGTACAAGGCCCGGGAACGTATTCACCGCGGCGTGCTGATCCGCGATTACTAGCGATTCCGACTTCATGTAGGCGAGTTGCAGCCTACAATCCGAACTGAGACTGGCTTTAAGAGATTAGCTTGCCGTCACCGGCTTGCGACTCGTTGTACCAGCCATTGTAGCACGTGTGTAGCCCAGGTCATAAGGGGCATGATGATTTGACGTCATCCCCACCTTCCTCCGGTTTATTACCGGCAGTCTCGCTAGAGTGCCCAACTAAATGATGGCAACTAACAATAGGGGTTGCGCTCGTTGCGGGACTTAACCCAACATCTCACGACACGAGCTGACGACAACCATGCACCACCTGTCACCTCTGTCCCGAAGGAAAACTCTATCTCTAGAGCGGTCAGAGGGATGTCAAGACCTGGTAAGGTTCTTCGCGTTGCTTCGAATTAAACCACATGCTCCACCGCTTGTGCGGGCCCCCGTCAATTCCTTTGAGTTTCAACCTTGCGGTCGTACTCCCCAGGCGGAGTGCTTAATGCGTTAGCTGCGGCACTAAACCCCGGAAAGGGTCTAACACCTAGCACTCATCGTTTACGGCGTGGACTACCAGGGTATCTAATCCTGTTTGCTCCCCACGCTTTCGAGCCTCAGCGTCAGTTACAAGCCAGAGAGCCGCTTTCGCCACCGGTGTTCCTCCATATATCTACGCATTTCACCGCTACACATGGAATTCCACTCTCCCCTCTTGCACTCAAGTTAAACAGTTTCCAAAGCGTACTATGGTTAAGCCACAGCCTTTAACTTCAGACTTATCTAACCGCCTGCGCTCGCTTTACGCCCAATAAATCCGGACAACGCTCGGGACCTACGTATTACCGCGGCTGCTGGCACGTAGTTAGCCGTCCCTTTCTGGTAAGATACCGTCACAGTGTGAACTTTCCACTCTCACACTCGTTCTTCTCTTACAACAGAGCTTTACGATCCGAAAACCTTCTTCACTCACGCGGCGTTGCTCGGTCAGACTTCCGTCCATTGCCGAAGATTCCCTACTGCTGCCTCCCGTAGGAGTCTGGGCCGTGTCTCAGTCCCAGTGTGGCCGATCACCCTCTCAGGTCGGCTATGTATCGTCGCCTTGGTGAGCCGTTACCCCACCAACTAGCTAATACAACGCAGGTCCATCTGGTAGTGATGCATTTGCACCTTTCAATGGATTATCATGCGATAATCCATTTTATGCGGTATTAGCTATCGTTTCCAATAGTTATCCCCCGCTACCAGGCAGGTTACCTACGCGTTACTCACCCGTTCGCAACTCATCCAAGAAGAGCAAGCTCCTCTCTTCAGCGTTCTACTTGCATGTATTAGGCACGCCGCCAGCGTTCGTCCTGAGCCAGGATCAAACTCTCATTAAAAGTTTGAGTTCTCACTCATTTCTGTCACTGACAGATTTATTGTTTTTTTCATTGTTCAGTACTATAACTTCAGTTATAGTGCCCTGCACATTGGTTCGTCTTGTTCAGTTTTCAAAGGTCTTTGTCACTCTTTCTCTCAAGCGACAACTATATTAGTATATCACAGCTATCTGTCTCTGTCAACAGATTTTTAAAACTTTTTTCCAAGTTTTTTCTAACCACAATACACCATAGTCCGTACGGGATTCGAACCCGTGTTACCGCCGTGAAAAGGCGGTGTCTTAACCCCTTGACCAACGGACCTGAGCTTTTCAACTCTTTCTATTATACCGACTTTTCCTACTTTGTCAAGATCTTTTTT
>CAJNDC010000019.1:0-14890 GCA_905221415.1 bacterium | reverse complement strand
TTTTATGGTTATGAGAAATCGTTTCAGTCGCTTAACCAATTGGAACAAGCCATTGTAGACTATATTGATTACTACAACAACAAACGAATTAAGGTCAAACTAAAAGGACTTAGTCCTGTGCAGTACAGAACTAAATCCTTTACTTAAATTAATTGTCTAACTTTTTGGGGTCAGTACACCTGAGTGGATTTTTTTATATTCAATACTAATTTTTTGATAAGGTAACGTAACCGCTACTCTGATCTCTTTTTCTTTTCTATCATTAAGTCCTTTAAAGAAATAATAGTCACAGCTAGTAAAATCATGGCCATACCGACAAAATCAATCGCATAAAACTGTTCCTTCATAATCAGAAAGGCAAAGAAAACGGCAGAAATTGGCTCTATGGAAGCCAATAAACTAGACTTAACAGGACCTATCAGACTAGCTCCCTTTAGGAAAGCTGTATAGGCAAAGACCGTTCCGATGATGATAATCCCAGCAAATGCAAAGAGAAAATCTAGGCTAGTCGGTATGCTAGCCCGTAAGACTCCTGTAAAGGGAAGAGCCACTACACCAGAAATAACCATCCCGACACCAATCACCGAAATACTGCCCCACTTCTTAATCAAAGCGATGGGAAGGATGATGTAGAGGGCATAGGTCAAGGCTGAAAAGAGGCCCCAGAAAAGACCTAGGGGTGTGACAGATAACTGGTCAACTTTCCCGTGCGTCGCGATCAGAAAAGTTCCTCCTATAGCCAATCCAATCGAAATAATCTCAGCTAGAGTCGGAGCTACCTTATCCTTCATACAGGTATAAACCAAAATCCCAACGGGGCATACATACTGGAGAACTGTCGCAGTTCCAGCATTGGTTTCCTGAATGGCAGAAAGATAGACAAACTGGTTTAAGAAAAGTCCAAACAGGGCAAATAGCAACAGAGATAGTAGACTTTTTCTGTCCTTTAAAAAAGAAAGGAGTTTATCCTTTGCGGTCACGTAGGATAAAAATACCAGTGCCAAGCCTGCAATGATAAGTCGCAAATTGGTCAAGACTAGAGCGGAAATCCCGTGTACCATCAGGTATTGGCCACTGGTTCCTGACAAGCCCCAAGCAATCCCTGCTACTACTGTATACAGAGTTCCTTTTACGATTTTTGACATGCTTCCCCCTACTCTTCTTGACGAATCATTTCCATGACTTGATTTCGATCGACTATCCACTGGGCATGCTCATCCTTCTCATACGTTCGATTGGATAAAAAGATGGCAGCCTCCTGCTTCTCTCGATTCCACATGATAAAGGTACCAGTATAGCCCGTATGGTCGAGCCAAGCTCCTTCCAGATTCCAGGCTAGGGAACGCTCCTTATCATCTAAGGGAGAAAAATTTTGGCTCAAATCTGCTGCAAAATCATCTTTTAAGTAATGTTCCAGAAAGATTTGCAAATCCTTAACAGTTGAAAATAAACCAGCACTTCCAGCATGTTTACCCAAAAGACGAGCTTTGGGATCGTGGATACTACCTGCCGCTACTCCTCTAACTGTTGGTACAGCAAACTCAACGGGACCAAACATTGTTTCTTTCATCCCCAACGGGTTCAAAACTTGTTCTTCTATAATCTGATCCAAGTCTTGATTAAAGATTTTTTCCAAAAGAAAGCCCAAGAGTAAAAAGTGAACGTCCGAGTATAGGAAGGCTGGCTGACTTCGTCTATTGAGGTGAAACATGGCTTCTTTTAATTCTTCAGAATCCAACTGGTCTCTATGAGGAATAAAGGGGTCCAGATCTGTTGCGTGGGTCAAGAGTTGACGAATAGTGATATCTGGGTAATCACATGCAACAAAAAAGTCCGTCACTGGTCGATCAATGTCTAGTTTCCTCTGTTGCCACAAGAAGGTCAAGACTGTCCCTACTCCCACAACCTTACTCACACTGGCTAGGTCATAGACTAGCCCTGACTCTGTTTTCAAACCTTTCTCAGGATCACTTAAGCCTAGGTAAGATTCTTTCCATTTACCATCCTTAAAATACGCAAAAGAGGCCCCGGGATAGACCCCTGCCTCGATTTGATCTTCTATTTTTCTTAGAATTTTTGTCCACTTCATGCTTCTTCAAACCACAATTCGATGTTATTGGTATCTTTACCAAGGAAGAATTTTTCAGACTTTGGAATAAAATAGTCTGTGCCTTCAAATTTCTGACGAAGACTAGTCAACTCTAGATCCTTTACCAAAAATTTCAGCATAGACAAGTCCCAGGTAACATTGTTTTCAACAGCCAAATCTGGACCTTGCCCTTGAGTAAAGGTAATGGCATTGGTCGCCAATTCTGAATCAAGTAAACTCTCCCTGTCCTCAGGCAGACGGAGTTCAACGGAAACTTCAAATTGACTCAAGTATTTTATACTTTTATTTGAATAAAATTCAGGAATCGTATCTAGCGGAACTAAGTCTTCAATATGATTTTCCGCATGAACAAGGATCACATCCTGTTCAGGAGAAACAATCTCAAAAGCATAACCACAGCTTCCTTTAAATAGGCGAGGAAGGGACTTCATCTGTGAAAGAAGGTCCTCGATTTCAGAAGGATTATCAACCTTCACCACGAGTCTAGCGAGTTTCTTAAGCCCTTCAACTCTGCGTGTTCGCATGCTCGGAGCTTCTTCTAGAATCAACCTCTCAGTACCTGTCTGGTCTCCCAAGGAAAGAAAGGCCGACTCTTCTAACAAGGGTTTCATCCCTAGGGTTTCAATGTAAAATTTTTCATTTAATTTTCGGTTATTAACTTTCAAAGTCGGAATGATCCGAACAATCTCATTCACACTCATAAATTCCTCCAACTCTTTTATTTTAAAGGATTTTCGAATATTTTACAAGACATATCTGATTTATTTAGAAATTTTATAACAAAAAACTGGGTTTCCCCAGTTTCGTTTCTTATAGGTAAAGTAGTTTGAATACTGCTACTGCTGCAATACCCGCTGCAATTGGAGCTACAACCGGAACCCAAGCATACCACCATTTTGAATCACCCTTGTGTTGACCAAGAACCGATTTTGGAAGAACAGCGTGAAGGAGACGTGGTCCAAAGTCACGAGCTGGGTTCAAAGCAGGTCCAGTAGGTCCACCGAGTGAAGTTACCAAGGCCATTACTAGGAAACCAAGTCCTAAATGAGCTACTGAAAGACCTGCTGTTGTGTGTGGTGCTATTTGAGCTTTGATAGCTAATTCAGAAAAGTCAACTGTTTGATTAGCCTGCGTTGCCATTTGTTTCATGTATTGCATTACTTCTGCACCAAAAAAGTTTTTAGTCATACCTAGTGCTGCAAAAAAGAGAACGAACGAACCAACAAACTCGTTGATAAACCCGTTAACAGATGCTGCAAAGTGTGATTCTTTTGTTCCTTGGTCAACATTTGAAATCGTTGAGAAAGTACCCAAAATGTTATTAGAATTCTCTGTTTTCAAGTAGTAAGGACGATGAGTTGCAACAACCAAAGCTTGTCCGAAGATTGCTCCCAAAACTTGTGCGATAATGTATGGCACTACTTGAGCCCAAGGGAAAAGTCCGCTAACTGCAAGACCAAGAGTGAAAGCTGGGTTGATGTGGTTACCAGATACATTACCAAACATCAAGGCCGGAATCATAACCCCCATACCATAACCAACAGCGATAACGAGCCAGCCACTTTGGTGACCTTTCGTACCTTTAAGTTCAACGTTAGCAACTGCACCATTACCAAGAATGATCAAAATAGCAGTTCCCAAGAATTCAGTGGCATATTTAATAGCCCATGTAAAATCCATTTGATAGATTCTCCTTCAATTTTTTTAGACAATCCTTATTCTATCAATTTTTAGGCCTTTTAGCAACAGATTTTCTAAAAGAATCTCTGGAAAACGCTTTATTTAATCTATCTTTAAGAAAAGGACAAAAGAAGTCAAACTCCTTTCATCCTTTTCATTAATCTTGACGTTGACCAAAGTCTGCAATCATCTGCTCCATCTCTTGGCGACTCGGAGTAGTCAGCATATAGAGGTAATCCCCTTGTAGCTCTGCAAAGGCTGCTGGCATGATTTTTTTGACCTTGAATTGCTGGCTGTACTTGGCAAGCAAGTCTTCTTCTGAATAAACATAGTTGACATTGGCACGACGTGATGTAGCTAGACAGTATTGAGGTTCAAACTCTGATGCTGGGAACTCTTCACCTGCAACAATCGCCGCATAACCTCGGTAGAGATCCAAGGAGTGAGCGAAGTTATAAACATCAATGGTAAAGCCACCCGCAGGACGGTTATTGTACTCAATGGCAATGTAGTCGGCCCCATCACGGAAGAACTCGATATGGAAAAAGCGCTCTTTCATACCAAATTCCTTGACAATGGCCTCGCCATACTTGCGTAATTTGGGATCCATATCCTTGAGCACATAGTAGGAATTATCCATCTTATAAATCATGAGATCAAGTGGTGTATGAGCATAATCGAAAGTCGTTGAAAAGACAATCTTACCGTCCTTGTCCACTAGTCCGTCAAAGGTACAGATTTCGCTAGAAGTGACAAATTTTTCAAAGAAATAAACAGTTGAATGATCCCATTCTTGCTTGAACCGGTCCACATCTTCCTGACTTTCCAACTTAAAGGTGGCTGCCGCTCCCACACCGTTGTCTGGTTTGGCAATCAATGGTAAACCGATCTCCTCCACAGCCTGAGCTACATCGATCTCTGTTTTAATCACTGCTCCCGGAACAACAGGTACTCCTGCCTTTTGGAAATGTTTTTCCATTTCAGACTTAAACTTAGTCTTTTTGAGATCCTCTGGTTTGGCACCAAAGACATTGAATTGTTCTCTGAGTGTTGCGTCCAGCTCTAGCCAGTATTCATTGTGGGATTCGATGCGGTCAATTGGGCCATGCTTGTAGAAAAGAAAGGCAACTGCACGTTTGACTTCGTCTATATTCTCAAGATTGTCCACACGGAAATACTCAGTTAGGCTATTGCGCAAAGGTTCATCTAGTTGTTCGTAAGGCTCCTGACCAATTCCCAAAACGGTGATGCCTTTATTAGCTAACTCAATGGTAAACTGTTGGAAGTTTTGCGGATAGTAGGGAGAAATAACAAGGTAATTCATAGGCAACTCCTTTTATAGATACAGGTGTCCAAGAAAATAGGGCATTTGTTTACGCCACCATTCCCAGTCGTGGGCGACATCATATCCCCATTCAGCAAACCAGGCTGGAATTTGTTTCTGGTCAAAGGCTTCTTTGAGCTTGTAGAAGGATGGCAGACCATCTTGTTCCCAAGCACCGAGACCCGTACAGACGACAATCTCCGCCTGACGGTAACGATCGATAAACCAGCCGTCATTCTGATTCCAGATATAATCTACTGGTGAGTTTTGGTAAATAGCATCATCATTGTAGTAATCTCCAACAAAGAAACGTGCGTCATAAACACCGCTGAGGGCAATCACCTTGGTAAAGACATCTGGATGCTGGAGGAAGAAATTGAGTGCATGGTAAGCCCCCATCGAGCAACCTGTTGTCATCATGCCATCAAACCAACCTGTCTTGTACTTGATAAAAGGAATGGCCTCCTCAATCACATAGCGTTCGTAGGCACGGTGCATCTCTGCTTGGTCATGACCATTTTTCCAAGTAGCCAACCAGCTCTCGCTGTCCACACTGGATAGGGTAAAGAACTGGACACGCCCCTCCTCGATAAAGGAAGCGCAGGCATCAATCATGCCAAAATCATAGTATTCATTGTGACTGCCACCAGATGAAGCAAAAACCACAACTGGAATCCCAGCGTGTCCATAACGGTTGAGGTACATTTCACGGTTGAGGTTGCCACTCCAGTGGCTAAGATGTTCAATATGCATTGGCTTTCTCCTTTCCTAACTTACCATTTCTCTGCAAAAAAACGGAGACAGTCTGGTAAATTTTCCGACCAAGGGATTTCACTATGGATTGCACCAGACTGAACCTTCAAGACAAGATTATCTAGGTGTACTCCGCCTGCAATCAAATCATGGTAATAGCGAAGCGATGAGTCGATATAGGCTTGCTTGATATTGCCAGCCATCAGGGTCTTGTCCGTATCATCCGCTTCTTCTGTTCCTACATAGATGAAAATGCGCTGTTCAGGCGATAATTTCTTGCGCTCGATATAGCGGTTAAAAGCTTCTTGGTGAAGCCAGTTGGCAGATGAAAAGACACCTAGACAACCAATTCGGTCTTGGTACTCTAGTCCGATAAACTGGGTAATATTGCCTCCTAGAGACGAACCAATCATAGCCGTGTGCTGGCGATCAGCTTTGGTACGATAGGTTTCATCGATAAAAGGCTTGACCACCTCCATGACAAACTCGGCATACTCCACACCCTTACCGCCAAACTGCTGGCCTGGGATAGGAGATTCTTGAAACTTCCAAGCCGCATACTCATTCATCCGTCCCATACCATCATTGTCAATAGCAACAACAATCATGCGACTGATGTCAGGATTTCGCTTAATTGTCGGAATGATCTTCCATGAGTGTCCGATATAGGACTCCTTGCTGTAAAAGACATTTTGCCCATCATGAAAGTAAACAACAGGGTAAAAACGGTCTGTATCCTTCTCGTAGTCCTTTGGCAGGAGCACACGCACACGACGCTCCTTTCCTGTATAAGGAACCCTGAGTTTGTGTTCTTTCATTTTTAAGTAAAAGTAGGAATGATTCATTGTCAGAAAACTCTCTATATTCAAAATTTTATCTCATTATACCATAAAAATAGAAAAAAAGTCAGTTTTACTTCCATTTTTGGATTAAAAACTAACTTTTTCATTTATTTTTCTGAATTCTTCTGGATTTTCTGATTAGAGGAGATTGTCAATCAAGTTATCCACTTCATCTTTTTCAGCTTGAGGTGTAATCTCAGTAATCATGATCCCAGCTACTGCTCGCTCAACCAAACCTTCAACATCCATGCGTGCTTCATACTGCTCCGCATTCTTAATCTTAGGATTGGTCTTAGGACGATCAGGTGCAAAAATAGTACAGCAGTCCTCAAACGGCTGGATAGAAATTTCAAAGGTATCGATTTCCTGCGCGATGTCAATGATTTCCAACTTGTCCATAGTAACCACAGGGCGGATGATAGGAGTGTTGGTCACAGCGTTGATAGCCTGCATGCTCTCCAGGGTTTGGCTGGCTACTTGACCAAGACTTTCCCCATTGATGATAACTAAACCATTTCGTACCTCACGAATACGATTGGTAATCCGCATCATAAAACGGCGTGTCAAGGTCATGAGGTAGGCTTCTGGCGCTTTAGCCTTGATTTCCTCTTGAATCTCAGTGAAAGGCACTTCAATAAACTGGATATTTCCGCCAAACTTGGTTAATTTACGGGTCAAATCTTGAGCTTTTTTAAGGGCACCAGGACTTGTGTAAGGCGGGCTGGCAAAGTGAACGGCCTCAATATCTACTCCACGTTTAAGGGCTAGATAACCTGCTACAGGCGAGTCAATCCCTCCTGACAACATGAGCATGCCCTTACCAGAAGTCCCCACAGGCAAGCCACCTGCTCCACGAATAGTTTCATAAGAAAGATAAGCTGCTTCCTCACGAATCTCCACCTGAAGATTGATATCGGGATTTTTCATTTGAGCTTGGACATTTGGAATAGCTTCGAATACAGCTCCACCAAGTGTTTGGTTGAGTTCACGACTGTCGAGTTCAAAGTTGTGGTCGCTGCGCTTACTAGAAATCTTAAAGGTCATGCCTTCCTTGTAGATATCTGTCATAATCTCTTGAACAGAAGACTTCAGAACTTCTACAGACTTTTCGACCTTATATACTGGAGAAAAATTCTGAATCCCGAAGACTTGTTTGAGAGATTCTGCAACTGCTGTGTAGTCGGCTCCATTCAGGTAAGCGTGGGCACGGTCGCGATCCGCAGTTACCTTAACTTGGGGATAGATGGACAAGACGTCCGAAATATTATTACGAAGTTTATTGATGAACCGCATACGGTTTTTGCCCTTGGTTGATAACTCTCCGTAGCGAATCATAATTTCTGAATACTGCATGAATGCTCCTATCTTACTTTTCTAGTTTGATTGTAAATTAATTTTAGCTTGGTCAAAAACTGCTCAACCTGACTCATATCGTTTTCCAGGTCCAGACTTAGACGCACAGCTGACTGGGCCTTATCTTTGTCCACTCCCATGGCAATCAAGGTCCCCGCAGGTTTTCCAGCCTTGGATGAACAAGCCGAGGTTGTGGAGATGAAAATATCATAGTCTTCAAATGCGTGAACAATGACTTCACCACGAACACCCTTGATTCCAAAAGTCAGGATATGAGGGGCAAAGTCTTCCTCATCTGAAAAGACAAAAATATCTGGATAGTCCAAAATCGCTTGGCGAATGACTGCCTTCATCTGCCCTGTCTTACTAGCAAAGATAGCTAACTTTTCCATAGACAAACGGAGGGCCTTGGCTGTCGCTGCAATCCCTGCCACATTTTCAGTTGTCGAACGATAATCACGCTCTTGACCACCACCTGTCAAAAGAGGCGTAATTTTCTTACCAGACTTGATATAGACAAAGCCAACACCTCTAACACCATGAAATTTATGACTTGAGAAGGTCGCAAAATCTACACGATCTGTCAGATATTTTTCAGTCGGAATCTTAGCGAGTGCCTGAACTGCATCAACGTGGAAGGAAATAGTTGGCTTGTCTTCCAACAGTTCTGAGATAGCCTCAATAGGCTGAATAGACCCAATTTCATTGTTTACTGCCATAATGGAGATGAGGGTCGTATCAGGTCGTATCAAAGCTCCTAGAGCCTCAACATCCACAAATCCTCTGCTATCAACTGGAGCAAAATCCACCTCAAAACCTTGACCTTTCAGCCAGAGGGCTGATTCCTTGACTGCTGGATGTTCAATGGCTGATACGATGATGTGCTTGCCAAACTGGGCTTTTTCAAAGGCCACACCTTTGATGACCCAGTTATCTCCTTCTGTTCCACCAGAGGTAAAGAAGATTTCATCACTCTTCTTGCCAATCAAATCTGCAATTTGCTGCCGGGAAGCATCTAAAATTCGTGTCGCCTGGTCTCCAAAACGATGGAGGCTAGAAGGATTTCCTACAATTTTCGAAGCGACCTGCGTATAGGTTTCAAGTGCTTCAGGATAAGGCTTGGTCGTTGCCGAATTATCAAAGTAGATCATGTTTTCTCACGCTTTCTAAAATCACTTCTTCTATTGTATCATGAAACGAAGCTTGCGACAAGAAAGGGCAAGTCCTCTTTTTTTAAGATTTTTTTAAAGAAATGAGGTATAATAAATCATAATTAAAGGAGAGTATCATGTCTAACTATCATAGAACTTCAAAACCAAAAACTGAGCATATCAAAAAAGGGTTTACTGTCTTTCAAAAAACGATTGCTACCATCGGTAGTATCCTTGGCCTAATCACCGCTACTATCACTATCATGAACGCCATGGACAATAACAAAAACAACAAAAAAGAACCGACGACAACCCAAACAACTGTTGTCAAGGAAATTCAAAAAGAATCCCCTCAGGAGAATACTACTCCTAATAAGGACAACACTTCTACTAAAGAAAATATCTCGCAAGAAGAAACTCCTCAATCCAATAAAAAGGAAGAGCAAAAAGAAGAGAAGAAAACAACAACTCAGGATTCTTCTACACCTTCCTCAACAAAAGAAACAACTGATAGTGGAAACTCGTCCAAAACGACTAATTCCGAAAACAAAAGCAATCAATAACCACTAAAATAGCTTCCTTCCAGCTTTGGAAAGAAGCTATTTTTTATTGTTGCAATACTTTTCGTGGTTTGGTTCCTTCAGCTGGACCGATAACACCCGCCATTTCGAGTTCTTCCATAAGGCGGGTCGCACGGTTAAATCCAACCGACAAACGACGCTGAATCATCGAAGCACTGGCTTTCTGGGTTTCGATAACCAGAGCCTTAGCTTCTTCAAATAGCGGATCGCCGCCAGCTTCACCATCTGAAAATTCTCCTTCATTTTCAGAAACCTCACCTGGATCAAAACTCTCATCGTAGTCCGCATCCGCCTGAGCCTTGATGAAGTTTACAATGCGCTCGACATCGTCATCTGAGATAAAGGATCCTTGCAGACGGACTGGGTGATTTTCATCGATTGGTTTAAAGAGCATGTCTCCTCGACCAAGCAGTTTTTCTGCTCCATTCTCATCCAAGATGGTTCGTGAATCTGTACCTGATGAAACTGCAAAAGCCACACGTGATGGAACATTGGCCTTGATGAGACCAGAAATGACATCAACCGATGGACGCTGCGTTGCAAGAATCATATGAATCCCTGCAGCACGCGCCTTCTGTCCGAGACGAATGATGGCATCTTCCACTTCCTTGCTAGCCACCATCATGAGGTCTGCCAACTCATCTACAATGACAACAATTAAAGGCAGCGGTACTTGTTTGTACTCAGACTGGCTATTAAATTCCTCGACCTTAGCATTGTAGCCAGCGATATTTCGTACTCCAACCTTAGCAAAGAGTTCATAACGATTTTCCATCTCATCCACAACCTTTTGCAGAGCCTTGCTGGCCTTGCGTGGATTGGTCACAACTGGAATCAAAAGGTGAGGAATGTCATTGTAAACCGACAACTCAACCATCTTTGGATCCACCATCATAAACTTGACCTGATCTGGTCTTGCTTTCATGAGAATGCTAGCGATAATACCGTTAACTGCGACTGACTTCCCTGATCCCGTCGAACCTGCAACAAGTAGGTGGGGCATCTTGGAAAGGTCAAAGGTGCGAGCAGTTCCATTGACCGCCTTACCTAGAGGGATTTCAAGGAGATTTTCTGGTTTTGTTTGAGACTGTTCCCAGAGTTCACGGAAGGAAACGGTCGCGATCTCAGAGTTAGGAACCTCAATTCCTACTAAGGATTTACCAGGTATTGGAGCCTCGATCCGAACATCCTTGGCCGCCAGAGCAAGCGCTAAGTCGTCTGCCAGATTGGAAATGCGGTTAACCCGTACACCAACTGCTGGCTTGACTTCATACTTGGTTACTGATGGGCCGATTTCAGCCCGTTCTACCGCCACCTTGATACCAAAGCTAGCAAAGGTTTCTTCTAGGATTTTGATATTTTCTCGAACAATCTTCTTTTCCTTGGACTGGTCTTTGGGTTTATCTGGCGCAAAGAGTTGCAAGCTTGGCAGTTTGTATTCAAGGGCTTCCTTGGCTGAAAAGTCGACCTGTACCTCTTCATCCTCAAAATCTTCTTCCTCATCTGGAACTTCAACATCAGCTTGAGGGAGGATAATCTCGGGTTCACTCCATTCTTTTTCAGGAATTGGTGGAAGATCATAGTCTGGAACTTCTGGTAAGATTTCTCCAGTTTCAGGATCTACAGGAGGAAGCGGTAGTGCATCCTGTTCTTCTTGTTCTCTCTCGATTTTGGCTGCTTCTTCAGCTTCTTGACGAGCCTTCTCTTCTTCTCTCTTGATGAAGCGTTCCTGTTTTCTCTGTTCCTGTTTTTCCATGAAGGATCTGAACTGAGCTCCAATAAAGGCTGCAACATCATAAATAGACCAAGGACTGACCAAGAGAGCCCCAACTAGAATCAAAAGAACTCCAATAAAGTACGATCCGATATTGGAGAAAAGAAAGGATATGGGGATATAAAGTCCAACACCTAGCAGACCTCCACCAGCAAAGCTAGTCACCCGGATACCAGTCAGATCCGTCATAACTTGAGCCAAGGTCCCTTTTAGAACTGACTGCTCCAAACCAAACTTCCAGACAAGATAGGCCTCAAAAATCAAGAGCAAGCCAGCGAAGATACAGAGAAATCCTGACAGAAGCCCCTCTTGCTTGCGTATCCATTTAAAAAGAAAAAGATAGATGAGGAGGCCACCTATAGCCACATAAGCTAAACTTCCGACTAACAGTCGAATGAGATTATAAAGGGTGACACCCGCAGCACCAAGCTTGAGGGCTGCAATAATCAACAATAAGGCAATTCCTAAGGAAATCAACATCCTCTGGATAGCCTGTTTTCTTTCGAGTTCTGCTTTAGACGGTCTCCGTCTTGTTTTACTTGTATTTTTGTTTGCCATGTTTCTATTATACCATATTTCACAGCCATTTCGAAAAGAGGTCAATATTCTCCTTGGATAGTTCAGTATTTAGAGATTAAAATAAAATTTTCTTCTCCATGGTTTCCTTCCCTAAGCAATTTCAGAACATCTTTTGGCTAGCTTTTACAATCTACCTGACTGTTCATCAGAAAAAGAAGTTATGCAAAATTTAGAAATTTTGATATAATAGAACTATCAAAAAGTAAAGGAATGATTGGTATGAAAGCAATCACAGCTCACAGCTCACAGCTCACAGCTCACAGCTCACAGCTGATTATGTAATCGGACGTGTTTTTTGTCAACCCCTAAAACAAACTTTCTCCCTTTTATATGAGAAATTTTGTTGTGTTGTTAAGGAGGTCTTCAATGCTTGAGAGAGAAGTTGAAAACCTTTTAGAACAACAATTACGAAAACTTAATTGGAAACTAGAAGTTGGTCAAAAAGATAGACAAGTATATAGGCAACAACCACGTTCTACAGATGAAATCAACAACTTGAAGACTAGTGGTTCAGTGAAATTTCCTGATTTTATATTGTATGAATCAGATAAAGTAGCCGAACCTATTGCAATTATTGAGACAAAACGACCAGAATATAAAGATTTAGAACAAGCAAAAAACCAAGGTATGCTATATGCTAAGGCATTAAAAGCAAAGTTCCTATTCTTATATAACGCCAACCGTTTTATTACTTACTACGTACCTTCCGAGGAAAACTTATTTGTAGATGGAATAGAACTCACAGAACTTGTTTCTTTAGAGGATTTGAGAAAATTCCAAGGTAACAAACTAATCCTAAATGAAACAGCCGAAATAAAATCAAAGTCTGACCTCATCAATGTATTCAAATTAGCTAATGATAAACTAAGAGAAGCTGGGGTAAATGCAGGTATTGCTCGATTTACTGAATTTTCTAACCTACTATTCTTAAAATTAGTGAGTGAATTAAACAATGAACGTCATTATAATATATCTAAGCCGTATCTTTGGGAAACATATAGAAGTATGGACAGTGATGTTATGCTTCAATACATCAATGCCACTGTAATTCCCGGTCTCAATACACTTTTTGATAGTTCCGAAGCACAACCTCTTTTTACTCCTTTAAGGATTAAAAATTCTTTAAAATTAAAAGAGATTGTGAATAAACTTGATACTCTTGACCTTAAAAAAATAGATACAGATATTAAAGGAGATGCTTTTGAATATTTTATTCAAAAATATAATCAAACAAACAATGATTTAGGAGAGTATTTTACACCTAGACATATTGTAAAATTTTTGAATGATATTGTAAAACCAACTTTTGGCGACAAAATTTATGACCCTTTTTGTGGCACAGGAGGTATGCTGATTGTTGCATTTGAAAAAATATTATCTGAGTTAAGAGATAATGGATTATTAGATGAATATAATTTAAGTAGCTTGAGAGAAAATACTATCTGGGGCAGTGAAATTTCTGACACTTCTCGCATTGCTAAAATGAATATGATTTTATCTGGTGATGGACATAGTAACATTAAGCAACAAGATAGCTTTTCTAACCCAGTTTCTGATAAATACAGTGTTGTTATATCTAATATACCTTTTAATATGGATGTTAATGAAGAACAGGCTCAATTATATAAACCATATATTAAAAAAGGAAATTCTGTATCTATTTTACATATACTAAAATCATTACGGAAAAATAATTCAAAATCAAGAGCAAGTATTATTGTTCCAGATGCCGTTCTTAATGATAGGTCAATGAAAGATTTGCGTGAAAAAATCGTGAAATCAGGACAGTTACTTGGAATTGTTTCCTTACCATCCAAAGTCTTTGAACCATATACCGAAGCTAAAACTAGTATTTTAGTATTTGGAAGCGAGGTAAACGTTCCGACTGAAAAAGTTTTCTTTTTCAAAGTTAAAAATGATGGTTTCACTCTAACGAAACGTCGCCGACCACTGGTCGGAATCAATGATTTAGATGAATTTATTGCACTTCATGAGCAGATGCTAAAAACAAACTACCATGAAATACTAGAACATCGAAACTTATTCTATGTAGATAGAAATGACATTTTAACTAACTCAAATAATAGTTTGCTACTTTCTCAATATCACGATGAACTTAGAGATGGATTTATTAGAATTGAAACTATTATGGAGAGAATAAGAGAGAAGAATAGTGACAGATTCCCAACCGCAAGTATTACAAATTCTGAATTTTGGGGAATGCCTCTTGGAGAAGAGTTATGGGGAGAAAACTTCATTTCTGTCACCTCAGAAGACAACTCTGATTACAGTGTCGTTAGAAAGAATGACATTAGTTTCAACCCAGCTAGAGCGAATATTCGCTCCTTTGGTTTATGTAAATCTGAAAATCCTGTTGCTGTATCAAGTGCCTATCCAGTATTTAGATTGAAAGAAGAATATACAGGAAAATATTTAGCTGAATATGTTTATTTACAAATAAAACATAATCCTGAAGTTTTAGAAGATATAGCAGAACGTGCCTATGGTACAATCCGCCAAAGTCTTTCAAAGGATGAGTTCAAAAAGGTTCAAATTCCAGACTTACCAATATGCGAGCAAGAACGGATTGTTACTGACGTGAACTCAAAATTTGAATTATATAATTCACTGAAAGATGAATTGAATACATTAAAGTTATGATACCCAATCATAACCACCCGTCTAACGGGTGGTTTGCACCAGGGCTATAAGCCCAAATTACCAGCCAGCGCCTAAAGACGCT
>CAJNDC010000018.1:0-16049 GCA_905221415.1 bacterium | reverse complement strand
CTTCTCTAAGCTATATCCTTGTTTTCTAAGTTCATAGATCTGAACTTTATCTTCATAATTCAATTTCATAATAAAAACACCCCAAAAGTTAGATTTTTTCTGTCTAACTTTTGGGGTGCAGTTCATTACTACTGTTCTTTTTTTGTACTTCTTTTTATGAACCAATCACTACAACTTTCTATTTGTCAACCTTCACGCTGACACTATGATTGATTTCAAACGAGTTTAAAAAATATCGAAAAGAAGTTTGATATTGAGAATGGTCAAGATGATTGAAACTGCGTAACCTAGGATTGTGTTCCACTTGGCATTGGTGAATTCTCCCATCAGTGACTTTTTAGAGGTTAGATAAATCAAGGGGAAGATTGAAAACGGAAGAGCGATTGACAGAAAGACCTGTGAATAGACCAATAACTGATCCAAGGTTTTTTCTTGATGTCCAAACAAGACGGCAACAATAATCACAGGTAGCAAGGCAAAAATACGTGTACCGATACGGATGAGCCACTGAGGCAATCTTAGATGTAAGAAGCCTTCCATGACAATCTGTCCTGTCAAAGTGCCTGTAATAGTCGAATTTTGGCCGCTTGCTAGGAGGGCTAGAGCAAATAAAGTTGACAAGGTTGAGCTGGCTATTGCTCCTGCTATTGTCGAATCCTGTAAAGCATTGTACATTTGAGAAAAAGCTGAAATTTCAGATGCATGACCAAAAAAGAGGGAGGCACCTAAAATGAGAAGCAAGGAATTGACAATGAAGGCTAGGGACAACTGAAGATTTGAATCCCAGGTCATAAAGCGCACTGCTTTTCGAACATCCTTCTTATCTTTGTGATTGATTTTCCTTGTTTGGGATAGAGAGGAGTGGAGATAGAGATTATGGGGCATGACTGTCGCACCTACAATCCCTAGAGCCAAGGTCAATTGACTTTCATGACCTGGTAACGGTGTTTCAAATAAAGTTGAAGTTGGTAAATAACCACCAATAATCCCCTGGATACTTGGATTAGATAAGGCCACAAGATAGGTAAAGATGGCTAATATGGTTAAAATAAGAGTCGTAACAATGGCTTCAATTTTTTTGAAGCCAAATTTCATCAATAAAAGTAACAAAAATACATCTAAAACGGTTAGAAGGATAGCAATCATAATCGGTATTTTAAACAAAAGATTTAAGGCAATCGCTGAACCTAGAACCTCAGCCAAGTCTGTCGCCATTAAAGCTAATTCTAAAATCACCCACAAACTATAGCGAAGCCACTTGGGAGCATGATGAGCTGTTGCCTGTGCTAGGTCCATCTTAGTTACGATACCGAGCTTTCCAGCCATCTGTTGTAACTGCATAGCAATGATGGAAGAAATCAAAATAACAAATAAGAGACTATATTTGTAGGAGGCACCACCAACCACGCTGGTGATCCAGTTTCCTGGATCCATGTAGCCAACTGCCACAAGTGCACCAGGTCCTAAGAATGCTTTTAGATTTTGCCAAAAATGATTGTTATTTGGAGTCTCAATAGATTGATTGATCTCAGAAAGAGAGACTTTTTCATAAGAGGACATAGGGATTTCCCACTTTCTAATCTGTCTTTACATATTTCTTAATAGAATATTTTTTGAAAGAATGATGAAAATAGTTTACCTATTTCCAATTCACCCTTATTATATCACATTTTGGAATGATTCCTAATAAAAGAAATGATAGTTGAAATAGGCAATATCAGTATTATAAAAGCCAGCGTCAGAAAACGCTGGCTTTAAAACTGTAAAAATTCTTTCTAAACTAGATCGCTTCTGTGACAAAACTACGGCTTTCTAGCACCTTGAGCATGGCATTAGCTGTATCTAGGGCTGTAAAGAGTGGCACACCGTGTTCAATGGCTGAACGACGGATTTGCTCACCATCTTCGTCAGCAGTTCGTTTGGTTCCGACAGTATTGATAATCGCTTGGATTTTCCCTTTGCGAACAAAGCTTGGGATATCCTGTTCATCATCACCAATCTTACCAACAGGTTGGGCTTCGAGTCCATGACTGGCAAAGAAGGTTGCTGTCCCTTCTGTTGCGAGGATACCATAACCGATATTTTGGAAACGACGAGCCAAGTCCAAGGCCTCTTCTT
Organism: bacterium; assembly: GCA_905221415.1. GTDB lineage: Bacteria > Bacillota > Bacilli > Lactobacillales > Streptococcaceae > Streptococcus. The sequence continues at coordinate 13,931 of CAJNDC010000018.1, read as the reverse complement.
TGGCATCATCAGCGATGGTAAAGACCACATTTCCAAAGGTTGGCAAGTGAAGATAAGAAGCTTCAAAAGCCTTGTACAAAGCTTTTTCAAGAGTTGTATCAGAACCCATGACTTCCCCTGTTGACTTCATTTCAGGCCCGAGTAAGCTATCTACCTTAGCTAGTTTCGTAAAGGAGAAGACTGGCGCCTTGATATGAACGCGAGTGCTTTCTGGATAAAGGCCATCTTGGTAACCAAGTTCTTCAAGACTTTGACCAAGAATGAGCTTAGTCGCTACCTGAGCCATAGGAATATTGGTTACTTTTGAAAGGAATGGAACGGTACGGCTGGCACGTGGATTGACCTCAATAACATAGACTTTTTCATCCTTGATGACAAACTGGATGTTCATCATACCAAGACAGTTAAGGCCGATCGCTAGGCGTTTGGTATAGTCTGCAATGGTTTCCTGCACCTTTTGACATAAGGTTTGTGGTGGGTAAACAGCCATTGAGTCACCTGAGTGGACACCAGCACGTTCGATATGCTCCATGATACCAGGGATAAGGACATTTTCACCATCTGAGATGGCATCAACTTCACACTCTTGCCCAACGATGTAAGAGTCAACAAGAACTGGGTGGTCTGGACTAGCCTTAACAGCGGTACGCATGTAAGAACGAAGGTCTTCTTCGTTTTCAACGATTTCCATAGCACGTCCACCCAAGACATAGGATGGGCGAACAAGTACTGGGAAGCCAATCTTGCGAGCTGCAAGGACTGCTTCTTCTTCATTAGTTGCTGTTTGTCCTGGTGGCTGTGGAATATCCAAGTCTTTAAGGGCTTGTTCGAAGAGGTCACGGTCTTCGGCACGGTCCAAGTCAGCTACTTGGGTACCAAGAATGATAACACCTGCTTTTGCCAATGGCTCCGCAAGGTTGATAGCTGTTTGACCACCGAACTGAACAATAACGCCTTTTGGTTGCTCCAAATCAATGACATTCATAACATCCTCGAATGTCAATGGCTCAAAGTAAAGCTTATCTGATACAGAGAAGTCTGTAGAAACGGTCTCTGGGTTTGAGTTCATGATAATGGCTTCATAGCCAGCAGCCTGGATAGCCTTCACCGAGTGAACTGTTGCGTAGTCAAACTCAACCCCTTGTCCGATACGGATTGGACCCGAACCTAGGACTAGGACGGATTCCTTATCAGACTTGATAGACTCATTTTCCCATCCATAGGTTGAATAGAAATATGGTGTTTCAGAGTCAAATTCTGCCGCACAAGTATCGACCATCTTGTAAACTGGGACAATCTTGTTTTCCAAGCGAAGTTGGCGAACTTGCTCAGCTGTCGTCTCCCAAAGCTCCGCAATCTTGCGGTCTGAAAATCCATTGAGTTTAGCTGTTTTCAAGACTTCTAGATCTTGTGGATGGGCACCTAATTCTTGCTCAATTTCAAAGATATGCAAGAGTTTATCCAGATAGAAGAGATCAATCTTAGTCAATTCAGCAATTTCTTCTGGTGTGTAACCACGGCGAATGGCCTCAGATACGTAGAAGAGACGGTCATCTTGGGCTTTCACAACCTTTTCAATCAAGGCATCATCCGAAACAGATGCCAGTTCAGGCATTTCATTGTGGTGAACCCCAATTTCAAGTGAACGACAGGCTTTTAGAAGAGATTCCTCGATGTTACGACCAATGGCCATGACTTCTCCAGTTGCCTTCATCTGAGTTCCAAGACGACGTTCACCTTTCTCAAATTTATCAAATGGGAAACGTGGAATTTTCGCAACGACGTAGTCAAGGGCTGGTTCAAACATGGCATAGGTTGAACCAGTGACTGGGTTGATAACCTCATCCAAGGTCAAGCCTACAGCAATCTTGGCAGCCAATTTGGCAATCGGATAACCTGTCGCCTTAGATGCAAGGGCTGAAGAACGTGATACACGAGGGTTTACTTCGATGACATAGTACTTGAAGCTGTGTGGATCAAGGGCTAGCTGAACGTTACATCCACCTTCAATCTTAAGAGCACGAATAATACTCAAGCTCGCGTCACGTAGCATTTGGTTTTCATAGTCTGACATGGTTTGAGCAGGGGCAAATACGATGGAATCTCCTGTGTGAATACCAACTGGGTCAAAGTTTTCCATGTTACAAACAACCAAAGCATTGTCAGCTGAGTCACGCATCACTTCGTACTCGATTTCCTTGAAACCTGCGATTGAACGTTCAATCAAACATTGGGTAACAGGTGACAGTTTCAACCCATTTTCAGCGATTTCACGCAATTCTTCTTCGTTGGCACACATACCACCACCAGTACCACCTAGGGTAAAGGCTGGACGAACGATAACAGGATAGCCGATTGACGCCGCAAAGGCAACAGCTTCTTCCACTGTGTTGACAATTTCAGATTCAGGGATTGGCTGCTCAAGCTCTTCCATCAATTGTTTAAAGAGGTCACGGTCCTCTGCTTGGTCGATGGCAGACAATTTAGTACCTAGAAGCTCTACTCCAAGCTCATCTAGGATGCCATTTTTAGACAATTCCATGGCCATATTGAGCCCTGTTTGACCACCAAGAGTTGGAAGCAAGGCATCTGGACGTTCCTTACGAAGAATACGCGTCACAAACTCAAGTGTAATTGGTTCGATGTAAACCTTGTCCGCAATCTCCTTGTCCGTCATGATGGTGGCAGGGTTTGAGTTCACCAAGACAACTTCATAACCTTCCTCTTTCAAAGACAAGCAGGCCTGGGTCCCCGCGTAGTCAAACTCAGCAGCTTGACCAATAATAATCGGACCAGAACCAATCACCATAATTTTTTGAATATCAGTACGTTTAGGCATTTATAAGATATTAAGGGCGTCAAGCGGACAAAGCTAAAATAGGAGTTATGACGAAGAACTATCAGTTCTAGGAATAACTATCTTTTTAGCGCCGTCCGTAGCCCGTATTCAGTTCAGCAAATACGGACCACCCTTCTCCTTTCTATTCGGCAACTCTCTGGTTGCCATTAAATAAATTCTCCGACGATTTTTTAGAGAAACGATATTTCTCGATAAAAAATCTAGTGCAGGGAGTTTTTAGTTCGCCCGATAGCGACTAAAAGAAACGACCTGCCTTTCTATTCGTCGCCTCACAGAGCGACATTAAATAAGATACAAAGGACGAATAGAAAGCGATTAAATTTTAGGAAATCAAGGAAGGATTGACAATCCAAGTTGGTTTCTCTCAATTCCGAGCTTTCCGTCCGTGTTCAATTCCATAATTTCTCCGACGAGCTTTTACTCGTTCTTAGTTTGCTTGTTTAAAAGCTTCCATCATCTCGATAAATTCATCAAATAGGTAGCTTGCGTCGTGTGGACCAGGAGCTGCATCTGGGTGGAATTGTACAGAAAAACCTGGTTGGTATCTGTGACGCACACCCTCAACTGATTTATCATTGATTTCTTCGTGGGTAATGATCAAATGCTCTGGTAAGTCCTCACGGCTGACTGCATAACCATGGTTTTGGCTGGTAAAGTCTACACGTCCTGTTGCAATCTCACGTACCGCGTGGTTAAATCCACGGTGACCAAACTTCATCTTGTAGGTCTTAGCTCCGTTTGCCATGGCAAAAAGTTGGTGTCCCATACAAATACCGAAAATTGGAATTTTCCCTTGCACACCACGAATCATGTCCAGTGCTTCTGGAACGTCTTCTGGGTTACCTGGACCATTTGACAACATAACTCCATCAGGATTGAGGTGGAGAATTTCTTCTGCCGTTGTTGAATACGGAACGACGGTCACGTTACAGTTACGCTTAGAAAGTTCACGTAAGATGGAGTGCTTGAGACCAAAGTCTACTAAGACCACACTCAAACCAACTCCAGGAGCTGGGTAGGAAGTTTTAGTAGAAACCTGCTTGATATTGTCTGTCGGCAAGACTGTTGCTTGGAGCTGATCCGTCACATGGTCCATGCTGTCCCCAACGTGAGTCAAGGTTGCACGCATAGTACCGTGCTTACGGATAATCTTGGTAAGGGCACGCGTATCAATCCCTGAAATACCAGGAATTTTCTTAGCTTTCAAAAATTCATCCAAGGTCATTTGGTTGCGCCAGTTACTAGCTCGACGCGCCTCTTCGAAAACGACAACTCCTTTACAAGTTGGAATGATGGATTCGTAATCATCACGGTTAATTCCATAATTTCCCACCAAAGGATAGGTAAAGGTCAAGATTTGTCCATTATAAGACTGGTCTGTAATGGATTCTTGATAGCCGGTCATCCCTGTGTTAAAGACGATTTCGCCTGTTACATCAATATCTGCTCCGAAGGCCTTGCCTTCAAAAACTGTGCCATCTTCTAATACTAGAAGTCTTTTTGTCATATTTTCACCTCTCGTGGACGCTCACTGGCGTCTTTTAACGTCTTGTGTTTTAGTTGGCGTTTCTACTCGCCAATACGGATTCTAAGATTGCCATTCGAACAAAGACACCGTTGGTCATTTGTTGGACAATCCGTGATTTTGGTGCTTCAACCAAGTGATCTGCGATTTCTACATCACGATTAACTGGAGCTGGGTGCATGATTATTGCTGTTTCTTTCAAACGATCATAACGTTCTTGAGTCAAACCATGTTGGGCATGGTAGTCTTCTTTTGAAAAGACTGCACCACTATCATGGCGTTCATGTTGAACGCGGAGTAACATCAGAACATCCACCTGATCAACAATCTCATCAATAGTTACAAACTGTCCATAGTCCGCAAACTCTTGACTTCTCCATTCCTCAGGTCCTGCAAAGAAAAGTTCAGCTCCCAAGCGTTTCAAAATTTGCATATTGGATTTGGCAACACGTGAATGATCCAAGTCACCTGCAATAGCAACCTTGAGACCCTCAAAGTGACCAAATTCCTCATAAATGGTCATCAAATCAAGCAAGCTCTGACTAGGATGTTGACCTGAACCATCACCACCATTGATAATGGAAGTCGTAATGGTTGGACTCGTAATCAATTCTTTGTAATAATCGACCTCTGGGTGGCGAATCACGCAGACATCTACACCAAGCGCAGACAAGGTTAGGATTGTGTCATACAGTGTCTCACCCTTGTTTACTGAGCTGGTCTTCACATCAAAGTCCAGTCGCTCCAGCCCTAGCTTAATCTCTGCCACTTCAAAAGATTTATGCGTCCGTGTAGAATCCTCAAAGAAAAGATTAGAAACAATCGGATGGTCTTCATAAGGAAGCTGGGCTCCGTTTTTAAACTCAATCCCTCGTTTGATCAATTTCATCACTTGATCAACAGTGAGGTCTTCCATGGAAACCACATGGTTCAATGCTTGTTGATTTTCTGACATGGCTACTCCTTCAGCTTTCTAAGCTTCTTCAGTAATCAGAACTCTGTCTTGGCCATCAAGTTCTGTCATCTCTACGATGATTTCTTCAGAACGGCTTGTTGGGATATTTTTCCCAACGTAATCTGGACGGATAGGCAATTCTCTATGTCCACGATCTACTAGCACCGCAAGACTCACGCGCGCAGGACGGCCATGTCCGACAATGTTATCGATAGCAGCACGGATGGTACGGCCTGTATAGAGTACATCATCCACCAAGATAACTTCACGGTCTGTCACATCAACGGAAATAAAAGAAGTATCTTCTCCGCTTTTAACATCGTCACGGAAAGGTTTGGTGTCCAATTCCACAACAGGAACTGTGATGTTTTCCAACTGCTCCAAGCGTTCTTTGATACGATGAGCGATGAAAACACCACGCGTTTTTATCCCTGCTAGGATAATCTTATTCAAATCCTTATTGCGCTCGATAATCTCATAAGTAATTCGCGTAATCGCTCGTTTGACAGTCAATTCGTCTACAACTTCTTTTGTCTTCATGACAAACCTCCAAAAAGAAAAGTCTCCTTCTACAAGGAGACTTGAAATGTATAGCCAAGCGAGCCCTACTATAAATAGTATAGACTTCACCCTTCTACTTTATCGCGCTCCTTGCCTGCCTCACGGGACAGGTTTAAAGGACTATTTAGTTATCATTTACTATAGCACAAAGCACCCTTAAAATCAAGCAAAAACTTTTTCAGAGTTCCCTTAAACATTGCTAAAATCATATAACTGTGGATACTGGGCACACTCTGGATTTTTGGGATGGCAGATAGCTCGTCCAAAGTAAATCATGGCCTGGTGGGCTGCTAACCATTCTTCTGGTGGCAAAACGTCCATGACACGTTTTTCTACTTCAAGTGGCGTAGCTGATTTTTTAACGATATCGTGATGCTTACAGATCCGCTCCACATGAGTGTCCACTGCAAAAGCTGGAATTCCAAAGCCCACGCTCATGACGACATTTGCTGTTTTACGACCAACACCCGCTAGACTTTCTAATTCCTCTCGAGTCTGAGGCACTTGACCATCAAAATCCTCTAGTAACTGTTGGGCACATTTTTTAAGAAATTTAGCTTTATTTCGATACAGTCCCAGACGAGAAATGTGTGAAGCAATTTCACTTTCAGTTGCTACAGACATGGCTTGTGGCGTTGGAAAAGCAGCGAAGAGACCTGGTGTGGCCTTATTTACCGCTGCATCTGTGGTCTGAGCTGACAACATCACTGCAACCAGTAATTCAAAATGATTGCGAAAATCAAGACTAGGCTTAGCATCTGGAAAAAGGGCAATAATTTCCTCTATGACATGACGGGCACGTTTCTTGGATAAAACCATCTACTCGTCTCCATCAAACAGTCCTTGCAAGCCAGCAAATGGACTGTTTTCTTCTTTTTTGACTGCTTGTTGGGCTTGGTATTCATCTTCAGTCATGATTTGCCAGTCATTTCCTGACACAAAACCTTGGCCCGCCTCTTCTTCTGCCGTCAAGACCTTGATTGGGATATTGAGCAGAATATTATCTGCTACGCTCTCAGCAAGGTCTATTTCCCCATTTTCGATAGGCAAGACCAAGTCATCATCAAGAACTTCCTGGTCCAGTTGGTTGGTCGCTCCTTCCATGAAAACTTCTGTGACTGGATAAGACTCAGCCAACTCAACTGGTTCCATACTACGACTGGAAGCAAGAACAATGGTATAAGATAGCTGATAGTCTAAGAAATATAGACGGTCTTCGTACTGCACCTTCCCCACTGCAAGGATATCTTTGACATCTAAAATTTCTTGATTCCGTTTACGCAAGTCTGCGACAAGGTCTAAAGCTTGTTCAAAATGCAGGCCTTCAGGTTGCTTACGAATTTCTTGAATGTTTAACTTCATATTTCCTCCATAAAGATGTACTCACTTGATTATACCATGAAAAGGCTATAAGTCAGCCTCCCAAACTTTGATATTAAAATCTCATTTTTTAACATATTTACTAAGACATATTTTCTGATTAGTGCTATACTATAGGCAAGAATACATCAGAGCAAGGAGGATGCTCATATGGAAGACAAAGCACTCATCACTGAAGCTTACCAACTCCTTTCCGAGTTAAATAAAAGCTACCAAAGCTGCAAACAAGGAACAGCCGATGATATTCGACTGCAAGAGCTGCTGAACACCACTCTTAAGGAACTAAAAAAAGCAGAAAAGCTGGACAACAGTATCTTAATCGACCTTGAGAAATTTTACCAACGTACCAGTCTTCTGATTGGACTAGGGAGCCTAAAACTGAATGATCAAGCACGCACTGCTTGGCGCAACTATGACAAGTTCCACTACGAACATGTCAAACACGTACTGACTCTCTATGGACCTGTTTTCGGATTTTAGAGCTTGAAATTACTTGTTTTCTATTGACAAAATTTCCTGAAAGGTATAGGATAGAGGTACTAATACTCGGAGGTAAGGGAGACATGAACAACTAAGTCTATCAAATAAAGAATCTTTATTTAGTAGATCTTGTTTTTGTCTCTTTTTGTGTGCTCTTTTTATACTAGATTTTCTAGTATCTTGTTCTCATTGAAAATCGAAAAACTAGAAAGCTATGCTCCTCTTAGGTTGGGGTAGGCAGCTCCAAGCTAGTTTGACGAGTTTTTCAACGAGGATAATAGAGTTTTTGACAGTGACTTTGGGCTCTACTAGGTAAAGTAGAGCTTTTTGTTATGCACTATCGACATTCTAGAAAGGGCAACAATATGATAAAAATCAATCATCTAACTATCACGCAAAACAAAGATCTACGAGATCTTGTATCTGACCTAACCATGACTATCCAAGACGGGGAAAAGGTTGCTATTATTGGTGAAGAAGGAAATGGTAAATCGACTTTACTACGAACTTTAATGGGGGAAGCATTACCTGATTTTACTATCAGGGGCGACATCCAGTCTGATCTTCAATCACTGGCCTACATTCCTCAAAAACTCCCTGAGATCCTGAAAAAAAGATCTCTACACGACTACTTCTTTTTGGATTCTGCTGATTTAGACTACAGTATTCTTTATCGTTTGGCGGAGGAGTTGCACTTTGATAGCGACCGTTTTGCTAGCGACCAAGAAATTGGGAGCCTCTCGGGGGGCGAAGCTTTGAAAATTCAGCTCATCCATGAGTTGGCCAAACCTTTTGAGATTCTATTTTTAGATGAACCTTCAAATGACCTAGACCTTGAGACGGTTGATTGGCTAAAGGGTCAGATTCAAAAGATTAGGCAAACTGTTATTTTCATTTCCCATGATGAAGACTTTCTTTCTCATACGACTGATACTATTGTCCACTTGCGACTGGTCAAGCATCGGAAAGAAGCGGAAACGCTTGTAGAGCATTTAGACTATGATAGTTATAGTGACCAGAGAAAGGCTAATTTTGCCAGACAAAGTCAGCAAGCTTCTAACGACCAGAGAGCCTATGATAAAAGCATGGAAAAGCATCGCCGAGTCAAGCAAAATGTAGAAACTGTACTTCGAACTACCAAAGACAGTACTGCTGGACGCCTATTGGCTAAAAAGATGAAAACTGTTCTCTCTCAAGAAAAACGCTTTGAAAAGGCAGCTCAGTCGATGACCCAAAAGCCACTTGAAGAAGAGCAAATCCAACTCTTCTTCTCAGATATACAGCCATTAGCAGCTTCTAAAGTCTTAATCCAACTGGAGAAGGAAAATTTGTCCATTGGTGAGCAAGTTTTGGTTCGAGGAATTCAACTAACTGTCCGTGGTCAAGATAAAATCGGTATTATCGGTCCTAATGGCGTTGGCAAATCCACTCTTTTAGCAAAATTACATCAACTTCTAAGCGACAAAAGAGAGATTTCGCTTGGATTTATGCCACAAGATTACCACAAAAAACTGGAATTAAATCTATCTCCAGTAGGCTACCTCAGCCAAACAGGGCAAAAAGAGGAACTACAGAAAATCCAATCCCACTTAGCCAGTCTCAATTTCAGTTATCCAGAGATGCAACACCAAATCCGTTCCTTATCTGGTGGTCAACAAGGTAAACTGCTTCTCTTGGAATTAGTCCTGCGCAAACCAAACTTTCTTCTCCTGGATGAGCCTACACGAAACTTTTCTCCCACTTCTCAACCAGAAATCCGAAAACTCTTTGCCACTTATCCAGGTGGGCTGATTACTGTATCTCATGATCGACGTTTCTTAAAAGAGGTCTGTACGAGCCTCTATCGAATGACAGAAGATGGTTTAGAAGTCCTTGATTTACAAGATTTATAAATTTTGAATATAGCAAAAATCCAGAGCCAATCTCTGGATTTTGTTTACATTTGTTTCAAGCGTTCGATTCGTTCTGAGATAGGTGGGTGGGTGTAAAAGAGTTTTTGAAGTCCGCCACCTTTCTTGGGATCATTGATATAAAGTGCACTACTAGCATCATCGACATGGTGATGCATTGGCTCGCTATTGTCCAACTTGCGCAGTGCATTGATCATCCCTTGAGGATTGCGGGTCAGCTCCACACTGGATGCATCCGCCAGGAATTCTCTCTGACGGGAAATGGCTAATTGCACCAAGGTTGCAGCGAGAGGTGCCAGAACAATGGCTAAGAGAGAGATGACAAGCATGATAATCTCAAGTCCACTGCCATCACGATCATTATCGCTCCGTCTGCGACCAGCACCACCCCACCACATCATACGGCCTGCCATACTAGACAGAAGGGTAATGGCACTGGCAAGGGCGACAGCAATGGTCGAAATGCGGATATCGTAGTTTCGGATATGACTGACCTCATGCCCCATAACAGCTTCCAGTTCCTCGCGATTCATGATAGCCAGAAGACCTGAAGTGGCTGCAACTGCCGCATTCTGCGGATTCGAACCTGTTGCAAAAGCATTTAAGGAAGAATCCTCAATGATGAAAACACGTGGCATGGGAATCTGAGCGACCATGGCCATATCTTCCACAACATGGTAGAGGTCTGGCGCCGTTTGCTCATCAACCTCACGCGCCCCATTCATAGACATGACAATCTCTGTTGATTGGAAAATCATGGTTAAGGCATAGATAAAACCGATGATTAGGGCTATAATCATGCCCCCAAGACCTGAGCGCATGAAGAGATAGCCAACCGCATAACCAACCAAAGCCAAGAGTAAGAAGAAAACCAGCAACAAAATCCAGGTTTTTCGTTTATTGCTCGCAATTTGATCAAACAACATCTTAGTCACCTAAACCGCTAAAGTCAACTTTAGGAACTGCTTTTTCCTCTTCAGGTGTTTGGAGGAAGTCTGCAGCTTTAAAGCCAAATAGTCCTGCGATGATGTTACTTGGGAAAGTTTCAAGTTTTACATTGTAGTTGCTGACAACACTGTTGTAGAGTTGGCGAGAGTAAGAAATTTTATTTTCTGCATTGGTCAACTCTTCTTGCAATTTGATAAAGTTAGCACTAGCTTTCAAGTCTGGGTAATTTTCTGCTACTGCAAAGATACCAGAAATCTGGCGGGTAAGGGCATCACTGGCCTTCATAGCTTCTGCCGGTGAAGTTGCTGCAGCTACTTGTCTACGAAGTTCTGTCACTTTTTCCAAGGTAGAACCTTCATATTTCGCATAGCCTTTGACTGTTTCAATCAAGTTTGGGAGGAGATCATTACGACGCTTCAACTGAACATCTATCTGGCTCCAAGCCTCCTTGGTCTGCATACGATTTTTAACCAAACCGTTATAGCTAACAATCACAAAAATAACAATCAGAGCCAAAACTCCAAGAATAATCCAAGTCATAATCTTATTCCTTTCTGCTTTTAGATTACTACCAGTATATCAAAATTTTAATGAATATGGTAAAATAAGATGATACTAGAGAAGGAAACTACTATGAAACCAGAAACATTTTACAGCCTACTAGCTGAGCAAAATCTTCCACTTTCGGACCAGCAAAAGAATCAATTTGAACACTATTTTGAACTCTTAGTCGAGTGGAATGAAAAGATTAACCTGACCGCTATTACAGATAAAGAAGAAGTTTATCTCAAACATTTTTATGATTCGATTGCACCTATTCTGCAAGGCTTGATTTCAAATGAAACTATCAAACTTCTTGATATCGGGGCTGGTGCAGGATTTCCTAGTCTGCCCATGAAAATTCTCTATCCTCAGTTAGATGTGACCATCATTGATTCGCTCAATAAGCGCATCAACTTCCTTCAGCTTTTGGCCCAGGAGTTGGATTTGGATGGTGTTCACTTCTACCATGGACGGGCAGAAGACTTTGCCCAAGACAAGAACTTCCGTGCCCAGTTTGATATGGTGACGGCTCGTGCGGTTGCCCGTATGCAGGTTTTGTCTGAGCTGACCATTCCCTATCTTAAAGTCGGCGGAAAACTATTGGCACTCAAGGCCAGCAATGCTCCTGAGGAATTGCTAGAAGCCAAGAATGCCCTCAACCTCCTCTTTAGTAAGGTAGAGGAAAACCTCAGCTACGCCCTACCAAATGGAGATCCGCGCTACATCACTGTGGTCGAAAAGAAAAAGGAAACGCCTAACAAGTACCCAAGAAAGGCTGGCATGCCTAACAAACGCCCGCTTTAATCCTATCAATAGCGCGCCCTTGTTTAAAGTTGAGTAAAAATGATTTACAAAATCATACCTCGCTCTCGCATTTCCGGGCTCGGGAAAAAATGATTTACAAAATCATACCTCGCTCTCGCATTTCTAGGCTCGGGAAAAATTCGTTTACAAAACGGACCTCGCTTTCGCATTTCTAGGCTCGGGAAAAAATGATTTACAAAATCATACCTCGCTCTCGCATTTCCGGGCTCGGGAAAAAATGATTTACAAAATCATACCTCGCTCTCGCATTTCTAGGCTCGGGAAAAATTCGTTTACAAAACGGACCTCGCTTTCGCATTTCTAGGCTCGGGAAAAATTCGTTTACAAAACGAATTTTTTCTGCTATACTATCCTAAGCAAAGGTTTTTAATGTCATCCTGTGAGGTGACGAAGGCGCAGATTTATATAAATTTTTAAAAGATAGCTATTTTTTAAAAAGTCTTACTCTGAGGGCCTATTGCTGCAAAATAATGGGCTCTTTTTTGGTGCCCAAAAGTGAGGTTTTTATGAAACAGGAATCAACTGTTGACTTGTTACTAGACGTTGATCAACGTCCTTCTGCTGGTAAAGGCATTCTTCTAAGCTTCCAGCACGTGTTTGCTATGTTTGGTGCAACCATTCTCGTTCCCTTAATTTTGGGAATGCCCGTATCGGTTGCTCTCTTTGCATCAGGTGTCGGGACACTCATCTACATGATTTCGACTGGTTTTAAAGTTCCAGTCTATCTAGGTTCTTCATTCGCCTTTATCACGGCTATGTCTCTAGCCATGAAAGAAATGGGAGGCGATGTATCTGCCGCTCAAACTGGGGTTATCTTGACTGGTTTGGTCTATGTCCTTGTGGCAGCAAGTGTTCGTTTTGCTGGTACCAAATGGATTGACAAACTCTTGCCACCAATCATTATCGGACCAATGATTATCGTTATCGGTCTTGGCCTTGCTGGTTCTGCTGTAACGAATGCTGGGCTTGTGGCAGACGGAAACTGGAAAAACGCTCTTGTAGCGGTTGTTACATTCTTGATTGCCGCCTTTATCAATACAAAAGGAAAAGGCTTCCTTCGTATCATTCCTTTCCTCTTTGCCATCATCGGTGGTTATATCTTCGCTATGATGCTTGGTTTAGTTAATTTTACACCCGTTCTAGAGGCTAACTGGTTCGAAATTCCTGGTTTCTACTTGCCTTTTAATACTGGTGGTGCCTTTAAAGAGTACAACTTATACTTTGGTCCTGAAACTATCGCAATCTTGCCTATTGCTATCGTAACCATTTCAGAGCACATCGGAGACCACACAGTTTTGAGCCAAATCTGTGGTCGCCAATTCCTTAAAGAGCCAGGTCTTCATCGTACCCTTCTCGGTGACGGGATTGCAACATCTGTATCTGCCTTCCTCGGGGGACCTGCTAATACGACTTACGGAGAAAATACAGGGGTTATCGGGATGACTCGTATCGCTTCGGTCTCTGTTATCCGTAACGCAGCCTTTATTGCAATTGCTCTTAGCTTCCTTGGTAAATTCACTGCCTTGATTTCAACCATTCCAAATGCTGTGCTTGGTGGCATGTCCATCCTTCTCTATGGAGTTATCGCCAGCAACGGTCTAAAAGTTTTGATTAAAGAACGTGTTGACTTTAGCCAGATGCGTAACCTCATCATTGCAAGTGCCATGTTGGTACTTGGACTTGGTGGAGCCATCCTCAAACTTGGTCCCGTTACACTTTCAGGTACTGCTCTATCAGCCATGACAGGAATTATCTTAAACTTGATCTTGCCATACGAAAATAAAGACTAAAATGTATTCATAAAAAAATCCACTCTCCTTGAACTGCACCCTAAAAGTTAGACAGAAAAAATCTAACTTTTGGGGTCTTTTTATTATGAAATTGAATTATGAAGATAAAGTTCAGATCTATGAACTTAGAAAACAAGGATATAGCTTAGAGAAG
>CAJNDC010000017.1:0-21973 GCA_905221415.1 bacterium | reverse complement strand
CTTCGATGCGCACCCGCATAGCGGGTGGTTTATTTGTCTCGCACCTTGCGGAGCGAGACGGACTAATAGTCACATAATAAAACGCATAATATCAAGGTTTTTCAACACTTGATATTATGCGTTTTTCTGATTTTTAGAACTTTTCTCCAGCCGCTTTACTTAATTTTCTTAATACTTTGACTAAGCACAAACCCTACAACCATTCCCACGATATTTTGCAGGAAGTTTGGTAGGATTTCTGGTAGAGCTGCTGCCCATCCATTCATCAAAGTTGAACCCAAGGCGTAGCCTCCTACCATCGCAATAGTAGCTAAGATAAGGCCTAGCCATTGCCATTTTCCTTTAAATCCTGCGAAAAATCCCTGCAAGCCATGGTTGATCAAGCTAAAGAACATCCACTGTGGATAGCCTGATAAGAGGTCGATCAAGAAACCTGCTAGTCCTCCAACGACAGCCCCTTCACGACTACCAAAGTAGAAGGCCGCAAAGAAGATACCCGCATCTAAGAGAGTTAGAATACCTGTTGGTGTTGGAATCTTTAAGAAATAACCTAGAACCACAGAAAGGGCGGTTAATAGAGATACAAGGGCGATTTTAGTTGTTTTGGTTTGCTTCATATTGTCTTACTCCATATTGATCTGCTTGTACAATAGCACGGTAAACGAAAGCTTTCGAGCTCTCTACTGCTGGTAAAAGTTCATCCCCTTTAACCAAGTGACTGGCAATGCTTGAGGCAAAGGTACAACCTGCACCAGCATTTTGGCCTTGAATGACTGGGTTTTCTAGAACAGTGAAAGTTTGTCCATCATAAAAGACATCCACTGCCTTGTCCTGACTGAGGCGATTGCCTCCCTTGATAATGACTGCTGGCGCTCCTAAATCATGCAATTTCTGCGCTGCAGCTTTCATGTCTTCCAATGTTTTAATTTCCTGACCAGCCAATAATTCTGCTTCAGGAAGATTTGGCGTAATCACACTGACATGAGGGAAAAAACGAATCAACTCTTGACAGAGTTCACTAACAGCTACATCGTGCGTTTCCTTGCAGACCAAAACGGGGTCCAATACCACAGGCACTCCTGGACGTTGCTTGATAAAGTCCAAGGCCTTCTCAGCCACACTGATAGTAGGAAGAAGGCCAATCTTAATCCCTGCAAACTCGACATCACGCAAGCTATTCAACTCATGTTGAAAAATGGCATCGTCAGTTGGAAAGACCTCAAAGCCCTTTTCTGTCAAGGCTGTCAAACAAGTCACTGCTACAAAGCCCTGCAAACCGTTCAAGGTATAGGTAGCCAAATCAGCTGATAAACCACCACCACTAAAAATATCATTCCCAGAAAGGGCTAAAATACGATTATTCTTCATAACGAATCTCCTTTAAATACAAGCCATTCGGTGCTGCAGTTGGACCTGCAAGCTGCCTGTCCTTCTTCTCTAAGATGAGGTCAATCTGCTCAACTGGCATCCGATTATTTCCGATTTTGAGCAACGTCCCCACCATATTGCGAATCTGCTTATACAAAAAACCATTTCCTGAAAAGGTAAAGGTCAAAAACTGTCCTGTCTCATCAACCCTGAGACTTGCTTCTGTGATGGTGCGAATCTTGTCCTCTACACTGGTACCAGAGGCTGTAAAACCGGTAAAATCATGGGTTCCCTCTAGCTTTTTGATGGCCGCCTGCATCCGCTCCACATCGAGCGGATAAGGAAAGTGAGTGGCATAGTGACGACGCATAGGATTTTTGGGACGCCCCCTATCCACGATAAACTCATAGGTCTTGCTATGTTTTGCATAACGACAGTGAAAATCATCCGCCACAATCTCAATTGAAATCACATCGATATCTTCAGGAGACTGAGTATCCAGAGCAAAACGGAGTTTTTCCTCATCCATCTGATAGGGCAGGTCAAAATGAATAACCTGTCCTAGAGCATGAACCCCACTATCCGTCCTACCAGCACCGTGAACAGTGATGGCTTGTCCTTTATTGAGTCTCGTCAACGTTTTTTCGATTTCCTCTTGAACGCTCCGCGCATGAGGCTGGCGCTGAAAACCAGCAAAGGCGTAACCGTCATAAGAAATAGTTGCTTTATATCTCGTCATAACTTCTATTTTATCAGGAAATAAAAGTGTAAACAAGTTTAAAAACCAATAATTGTCTGGGTACAAAATTCCCAAAAAGAAAAACTTAGGAAACCAATCCTAAGCTCTCTTTTGCAGTGCGTACATAACAAAGATAGAAGTGACAATCAACCAGCAGCCTAGAATGGCGAAGACCAACATACCGTTTTGAGTCACCAAGCCAATCGCCCCAAGAATGAAAGGTGTGGTAAAGGCACCAAAGCTACATCCTAACACTGCGAAGGAAGTTGCCTGATTAAGGAGCTTGGCTGGAATTCTCTCCGATAAAATCTGAAAGACAGTGGTCAAGGCCACACTATAAGAAAAACCTGCCACAACACTTCCAATTACCATCACACCCAATGACGGAGACAAGGCAATCACAATTTGCCCCAATCCAAAGGCGATACCTGACCAAAGGAGCAATTTTTCTTTAAATAGAGAGATGAAGAAAGAAAAACTCACACCAGCCAAGATACCAATCAACTGCATGATACTTAAAACCAAGCTCGATAACTGGGCATCTCCTAGACCTCTTTCCACCATCAGACTAGGAATACGAATGGTGATAGCCGTATTGGTGCAGACAACAACTGCTGCTTCGACAGCCAATAGAAAAATTAATCCTTTCATCTTTCCTGTCAAACGAGTCGATTCGGTCTCTTTTTTCTTTGTTTCTTTCTTTTCTTTCCCATAAGGGACAAAGAGCAGATAAAGAATCAATACTAAAAATCCCGCACTGTAGGCCAAGAAGGTCACTGTCCATCCCAAGGATAAGAGTTGACCGACCACTAGAGTCAAAATCGATGCCCCGACAACTTCTGCTGATCCGCGAAGACCCAACATCTGAATCCGTGTCTTTCCATGATAGCGTTCGCTGATGATAGAAATAGCCTTGGCATTGATCATCCCAACACCCAAGCCAAATAAAATCCGCATCGCAAAGACAAAGTTGTACTCCTGATACCAGAAGGGAGCTGTTCCACCGATAGAGAGGATGAGAAGGCCCAGACTAATCTGAAGTCGCTCAGGAAACAAACGCTCCAAAAAACCATTTAAAACCAGCATAATCATGATTCCAAAAGAAGGGAGACTGACCAGGAGCTCGATTTGTTCTTTAGGGTAGCCTTGATAGTAGTCAAACATGGCTGGCAGAGCACTTGAGATGGAGAAGGAGGTAATCAAAACGAGGGAGAGGGCCAAAATACTAGCCCGTTCTAAAAATTGTTTCATGAATTTTCTTTCTGTATATTTCTCACTGTTGATCCTTTTAGAAGGAAGATGGCAAGAAAAGAAGGAGCCCGATTGAACTAAAGACTCCGTCCTAACTTTCCTAATAGGAAGACTATTTTCGCTTGATTTGCTTGATCAGATAGAAGATAAAGCCTGCAACCATATAGGCTGCAAAAATGATCAAACACCATTTGATGACCATGTCCCAACCCTTGTTCACATTTAAAAAGAAATAAGGGAAGGGATTGTCCTTGGAATTCGGAATATTGAGTTTTAAGACCAGGCCGTTAAACAAGGCAAAAATCATATAAACTAAGGGCAAGATGGTCCACAAGACTGGATCCCAGATCTTGTATTGACCCCGTTTATCAAAGAAGAGGGTGTCGGCTAAAAACCAGAGTGGAACGATATAGTGGCAAAGGAAATTTTCCACACGGTAAAAGTCTGTCGCGATCGGAGCAAGCATAAAATGGTAAATCACACAGGTAATCATGATACTCATGGTAACGCCACCCTTGAGACGAAGCAAGGTCGGACTTTGCCAATTTTCACCTGAACGGCTCATCACACGGAGCAGATAGCCCGTGAAAATCGTTACCAAAAGATTGGACAATACTGTGTAGTAAAGGAGCATACCAAAACCACCATGCTTGGTGATCTCTAAATAAACTCCTGTAAATGCCGCTAAGAACAAGAGCACACGACTATAAAAGATAAATTTGTAGTTCGTTTTCATAGCTAGATTTTCTTAACAAACTCTGACTTCAATTTCATAGCTCCAAAACCATCAATCTTACAGTCGATGTTGTGGTCACCTTCTACGATACGGATATTTTTAACACGAGTTCCTTGTTTCAAATCCTTTGGTGCACCTTTTACTTTCAAGTCCTTGATAAGGGTCACAGTATCGCCGTCAGCCAGTTTATTTCCATTGGCATCGATAGCAACTACACCTTCTTCTACTTCTACAACTTCTGCAGGATTCCACTCATAGGCACACTCTGGGCATACCAAGAGATTTCCATCTTCGTAGACATATTCTGAATTACATTTTGGGCAATTTGGTAAATTGTTCATGGGTTCTCCTTATAACATTTCACTATTCTTTGAAAATCAAAATTTCTCGAACAGCAACTATTATACCGTAAAATCCTACTTTTGACAATGTGTCCTAAGTCTAGCAGACAAAAAAGTCATGCAACTTTTCACAGTTACATGACTTTTAAAAGATGATTGGTCATGGGCACTTATCAAGCACCTCATGATAAAAGGGGTAGCAACTATATCTTACAAACCAGGAGCTTGTCCAAGTTCTGCTGCAACCATCCAAACTGTTTTCTCAAGTTCAGCCTTAGCACCAACAAAGATATCGTTTGTAACATCATCGCCTTCTTCATCTGTCACATCCAAAGCTTTTTGGAAAAGAGCGATGAGGTAGCGGTAAATCGCTAGAACACGTTCCAAGCTTTCTTCAACGTTACGGAATTCTCCTTCTTCTTCTTCGATTTCACTGTGTTGAAGGAATTCTGTCAAAGTTGAGTAAGGTTTGCCACCAAGGGTGATCAAACGTTCGCTGATTTCGTCAAGATAGCCATCAAGACTGTCCATGTATTCATCCATTTTTGGATGCCATACCATGAAGCCACGACCACGCATATACCAGTGAACTTGGTGAAGGGCAATGTGAGCCACATACAAATCCGCTACTGCTTGGTTCAATACTTCCCTTGTTTTTGCCAATGCTACTGGCGCTGTTTTAGATAATGTTGTAACGTCTTTTACTGCTTCTTTTTTCAATTCAACCATATTTCTTACCTCTTTTCTTTTTTTATAACCACCTTATTAGTGGTTACAGTATAAGTATACTACTACCATAAAACGATAGCAAGAAAAGTGTACTATCTGAGAAAAGTTGTAATAGACTGATAATTTAAGAATAGTCTGGACAGTTTTGATTAGCCGACTTGCTCGGATTTACTTGAAAATTGGCTTTGATACAGGTCATAATAAAAACCTTTTGCTTGGAGCAAGCTTTCATGATTTCCCTGTTCAATAATCTGTCCATCCTTAAGAACGAGAATCTTGTCCGCTTCTTGAATGGTAGAGAGACGGTGGGCGATGACAAAGCTGGTTCTTCCCTTCATCAAGCGTTTCATGGCTTTTTGAATCAAGAGTTCCAAACGGGTGTCAACAGAGGAAGTCGCTTCATCCAAAATGAGAATTTTAGGATTGGCTAGGAGAGCACGCGCGATGGTCAAGAGTTGTTTTTGCCCGAGGGAAATATTACTTGACTCTTGGTTCATCTCCATGTTGTAACCGCCAGGAAGAGTTCGGATAAAGTGGTCTACATTTGCTGCTTTGGCAGCTTCTATTATTTCCTTGTCACTGGCGTCAAGATTTCCAAAACGTAGGTTTTCTTTGATTGTCCCTTCATAAAGCCAAGCATCCTGCAAGACCATCCCAAACTGACGTCGGTAGTCTTGTCGTGAAAACTGGCGAATATCCTGCCCGTCAACTAAGATTGCACCTGCTGTAACATCATAAAAACGCATGAGTAGATTAATCAAAGTTGTCTTACCAGCTCCAGTCGGACCAACAATCGCTACCATCTCTCCCGGTTGAACTTCTAGATTAAAGTCTCGAATCAATGGTTTGTTTTCAACATACTGGAAGTCAACATGTTGGAAGGTCACCTGACCTGTTAAGGGTTCAAGGATTTCGAGTTCTTCTCCCTTGACTTCCTCTGTCTCATCCAAGATGTCGAAGATGCGGTCTAGCGAAGACTTAGCACTTTGCATTTGACCCGCAAGTTGTGTGATGTTTTGAATAGGCTGGCTGACCTGCCAAACGTACTGAACAAAGGCCTGCATATTCCCCACTGTCAAACGGCCCGCGATAACCTGTAAACCACCGAGAACTGCAACGATCAGATAGGTCAAGTCCGATACAGCATGAAGAGCTGGCATCATGAGCCCAGAGATAAAGCTGGCTTTAAAGCCAACACGTTGGAGGTCGTCCGTAATCTTAGAAAATTCTTTATGCGAGGTTTCCTCACGACCATAGAGTTTCAAAACATTAAAACCTGTGAGATTTTCCTGCACATAACCATTCATCCGTCCTAAAATAGCCGCCTGCTCTTTAAAATAAGGCTGAGAACGTTTCAGGATGCTTCTAGCACCAAAATAGGTCACTGGAATGGATAGAATCACCACTATAGCCAGCTGAAAGTTCAAGTATAATACCATTCCCATGACGAGGACAATCGTCAAAAGGGCATTGACAATTTGCAGAAAAGACTGCTGAAGGGTATTGGAAACCGTCTCAACATCACTGGTAAAGCGTCCCAACAAATCACCAAATTGGTGTTTGTCAAAGAAAGATACTGGGATACGATTGATTTTCTCGGTCATTTCATTTCGCAGATCCTGAGTCATAGACTGAACCGCATTGGTCATGAAATAGTTGGAATAATAAGACCCAAGTTCATACAAGAGACCTCTAAAGAGGTAAATGATTAAAACAGTTCCGATGTAGCCAGTATTGATACGAGCGCCTGCAAGACCATTAGCCATATCTAAGAGATTCTTTGTCAACTCCGTAATGGCTAGCCCCAATACAAAAGGCTCCAAGACACTCATGACTACGCTTAAAACTTTTAGAAAGACTGCAAAAAAGACAGAAAAACGGTAGGCTTTCAAATAGCTCCACAAACGAGCCAAACTAGATTGTGTTTTCATATTTCCTCCTATTCTTCTGTTAGAGATGCATTTTTCAACTGCGACTCAGCAATCTCACGATAGATATCATTGGTTTCCATTAATTCCTCATGGCGACCGCGACCCACGATCTCTCCCTTATCAAGAACGATGATCTGATCCGCATCCATGATGGTTCCGACACGTTGAGCAACAATTAAAACTGTAGCATTCTGTGTGACTTCCTTGAGACGACGGCGCAAAATGGCATCTGTACGATAGTCCAAGGCTGAGAAAGAATCGTCAAAAATATAGATATCAGGATTTTTTATAACCGCTCTGGCAATTGAGAGACGTTGTTTCTGTCCTCCAGAAAGGTTGCTTCCACCTTCGGCTAGATGGGTCGCAAAACCTTCTTCTCGGCTTTCGATAAAATCTTTGGCTTGCGCCACATCCGCTGCCTGATGTAGGTCTTTGTGACTAGCATCTTCCTTCCCATAGCGGATATTTTCAGCGATAGTTCCTGTAAACAGCAAGGCCTTCTGCGGGATAAAACCAATCTTTTGACGAAGAGACTTGAGGCGGTAATCCCTCACATCGACACCATCAACCTTGATTTTCCCAAGCGTGACATCGTAAAAACGAGGAATCAATTGCACAAGAGAGGACTTGCCCGATCCGGTCGATCCGATAAAGGCAATGGTTTCACCCGGTTTAGCGCTGAAAGAAATGTTGTGCAAAACAGGATTTTCCGTCTCACCAGGATAGGCAAAGGTGACATTTTCAAATTCCAAATATCCGTGGGTTGCTGTCTCTCTGACACCTCCTTCATTGGGATCAATAGAAATCGGCATCTCCATGACTTCTTTCAAACGTTCACTCGAAACGGATGTACGAGGATACATGGTGAAGAGATTGGATAGGAAAAGGAAGGACAAGAGGGCGTGAAAACTATATTCGATAAAGGCTACCAGGTCCCCAATTTGCAAGCTTCCTTGTTTGATAGGGTCCAGAGCAAACCAGACAATAGCTACAATCATGGCAATGATAATCTGAACAAACAAGGGTTCTGTCAAGCCAGTTAGTTTAAACAGACGATTGGAATTAGCTGCATAGACTGCATTTTGCCCTGCAAAGCGTTCCTCTTGAAACTCCTCACGGGCAAAGGCACGAATGACACGGAGTCCCATCAGATTTTCCCTGGCATATTGGTTTATCTTATCTAAGGTAGCCTGCTGTTTTTCGGATAAAGGGCGAGTCTTGACAGCCACATAAATAACCACCACAGCCAAGAAAGGTACTGCAAAAGCTACTATCCAAGCTAATGACGGACTGGTCAGGAAGATCATTAAGATACTAGACAGCATCATCATAGGAGTGATGACACCCAGTTTTAAGGTCTGTTCTGCAAATTGCATGAGAACAAAGGCATCACTGGTAATACGAGTAACCAGTGAAGACACTCCAATCTTTTCATATTCATGATGAGAATACTCTTGTAATTTGGCATAGAGATCATCTCTCATATCCTTGACCATATTGGTCGTCAGCTTACTAGCAGCATAAGCCAAGACTATACGCCCCAAGGTTCCACATAGGATAATCACCAGCATAATTGCAGCCCAAACATACAATTGCTGTTCATTCCCTTTATTCACACCTTCATCAATCATCCGAGCTAGAACAGTTGGCAGTCCAAGATTGACGACAACAAAGAAAACCGCTCCAAAGAAATCCAAGAATAACCACTTGGGGTATTTTTTCAAATAAGACCAAATATAGAGCATAACTCCCCCTTTCATAACTTTTTGATATAGAAAAGAGCGCGCATCTGCACGCCTTTCTTTCCCTAAGGAACTTTCCTAGTCTAGCAAAATCCCTCTTTCACAAGAATGCTCCAAGTAAAAATAAGACAGGCAGTCAAAGTCACTTAGTACTTTTACTGTCTGTCTGGAATAAGCTAGATTATTTTACAAAGTCAAGTAATGCCAAGAAGCTTTCAGCTTCAAGTGACGCACCACCAACAAGGGCACCGTCAACGTCTGGGCAAGCCATGTATGAAGCAACGTTTTCAGGTTTAACAGAACCACCGTATTGAACACGAACTTTGTCCGCAACTTCTTGACCAAAGTCAGCTGCTACGACGTCACGAACAACTTTACACATTTTTTGTGCATCGTCTTGTGAAGCTGATTTACCAGTACCGATAGCCCAGATTGGCTCGTAAGCGATAACTGTTGAAGCAACTTGTTCAGCTGTCAAGCCAGCCAATGCAGCAGATACTTGAGCACCTACGAATTCAGCCGCTTTACCAGCTTCGTAAGTTTCAAGTGACTCACCACAACAGATGATTGGAAGCATACCGTTTGCAAAGATTGCTTTTGCTTTTTTGTTGATATCTTCGTCAGTTTCATGGAAGTAGTCACGACGTTCTGAGTGACCGATCACAACGTAGTCTGTACCGATTTCTTTCAAAACTTGTGGGCTAGTTTCACCAGTGAACGCACCTGCATTTTCAAAGTAGCAGTTTTGAGCAGCAACTTTAAGGTTTGAACCTTTAGCAGCAGCAAGAACAGCTGTCAAATCAACTGCAGGAGCTGCGATACCTGCTTCAACAAGGTCTGATGAAGGAAGTTTTGATGCAACGGCTTCAACAAATGCTTTTGCTTCTTCTGGATTTTTGTTCATTTTCCAGTTACCAGCGATAAATGGTTTACGTGACATTTCACATACCTCTTTTTTCATTTTATTCACTATTATTCTATCATATTTATAACGAGCTTGCAAACCTTACTCTAATTTTCAAGATTTTTCAAGCGACTAATCTTGCCACAAATTCATGGCATCGAGGAAATCAGCCGAAGCCTGAACTTGTTTGGGATTGTTCGCTTCTCGCTCTGCTCGTTTGGCCTCCACCTGAGCCACAGACTGGATACCTTCATGGCGCCAGTTACGAAGGATTGCCTGAATGTACTTCCAGTTTGGTTTGCCATTAAAAACCGCCTCTCGGAGAGCTTCCTTGATCAAATCCGCCTTGATTCCATCTTCTTTGACAGTCTTAGAAAGATCTTCGATTTCAAATGGTGTTAACAAGCGACCCAATTCCTGCTGAAAAGTTTCAACCAGATCCTTCAATTGATTTTTGGGGTTTGGGGCAGTTGCAACTGGAGTTTGGGTATCCAACAAGCTATCTAAGCGTTCAAAAGCCAGACTAGCATCAAAAATCAGCTCAATTTCCCCATTTAGTTCAATGGTCCGATATTGTAGCAAACCATTTTCAGTCAAATTCGAAATGGATTGGTTGACATCTGCCACCTCTTTCCCAATGATTTCAGCTATTTGGCTAGGCGAAACATCTCCTAGGGCTGCGGTATTTTGTAAATAGAAAAATTGCCAGACGAGAAAATCTTCGCTGGAAGGAAAGAGTTCCTTAAAATGCAAGAGCAGGGCACTTGGCAAAACCAAGTTCCCTGTTTTAAAAGCGTCAAAATATGTCATAATTCCTCTTATAGATATCCAAATGCAGCCGCATCATCCTCTACCTTTCTCCAGTCAAAAGGGGTTTCTTGATAAACTGCATAGTTTACCCAATTGCTGAAAAAGAGGGCAGCTGATGAAGACCAACAGAGACAGGGTGTCTCATTCACATCATCATTTTTAAAGTAGTTCTCTGGGATATGAGGGTCGAGTCCCGCCTCATAATCACGAAAATACTCTCTTGCCAAAGTGTCACGATCGTACTCCAAATGACCAAAACTATAAATCTCACGCAAATCTCGACTAGCTAAGATAGAAACCCCAACCTCAGGACCTTCTGACAGAATCTCCAGATTGGTCTTGTTTAAGATTTCTTCTTTTAAAATCTCAGTATGACGAGAATGAGGAGCTACATAGCGATCATCAAAACCTCTAAAAAGAAGGTGCCCCTCTTTTAAGGTATCCTGTGGGTAAATACCTGATAGCTTCCGATCCATCTGGTGCTTTTCAACACCATAGCGAACATAAAGACCTGCTTGCGCTCCCCAACAGATATGCAGGGTTGAAAAGACATGCGTCTTGGACCATTCGATAACCTGCTTGAATTCTTCCCAGTAATCTACCTCCTCAAAAGGCAAATGCTCCACTGGTGCTCCCGTGATAATCATTCCATCAAAAAAGTCATCCTTGACCTCTGGAAAGGTCTTATAGAAGGTTTCCATATGTTCGGCACGGGTTGTCTTGGAATGATGCGTTTCCATATATAAGAAATCAATATCTAATTGCAACGGTGTATTAGCCAAGTGCCGCAAGAGTTGCGTTTCTGTTACCATCTTTTGGGGCATGAGATTTAAAATCAAAATCTTCAAGGGGCGAATATCCTGATGAGCGGCCCGTTGGTCGTCCATAACAAAGATATTTTCTGTCCTTAAAATCTCCACAGCTGGTAATTTTTTATCAAGTCGAATCGGCATAATACCCTCCTAACAGTTCTCTATTTCGGGAATGATCTTGTCTGTTTGAAAGCAAAAACCTCCAAATACTTCTTCCCTATATTATACTGTATGAAGATATAGTTTTCAATTATAGTTTTTCTCTAACTAGCTATAGTTAATTTATATAGCTGATGAAGAGAAAACAGCCCAAAGGACTGTTTTTTATTAATAATGCATAAGTACCTTGTAATCGTAATCTCCGATTTTTTCACGGCCCTTAAGATCATCCAGTTCAATCAAGAAAGCACAGCCTGCTACAATTCCACCAAGTCTTTCAATCATCTCAATTGTTGCCTTGACAGTTCCACCTGTTGCCAAGAGATCATCTACGATGAGAACGCGTTGGCCTGGCTTGATTGCATCAGCATGCATGGTCAAGGTATCGATACCGTACTCTTTCTCATAGTCAGCAGAAATCACTTCACGTGGCAATTTCCCTGGTTTACGAACAGGTGCAAAGCCGATTCCCAACTCGAAAGCAACTGGGCATCCGACAATAAATCCACGAGCCTCTGGGCCCACAATCATGTCAATTTTTTTGTCTGTTGCATACTGAACAATTTCACGAACAGCATAGCTATAAGCATTTCCATCTGCCATCAAAGGGCTGATATCACGGAAGGTAATGCCTTCCTTAGGGTAATTTTCAATCGTTGCGATATAATCTTTTAAATTCATCTTTTTCTTTCTTTCAAAGTTTTTTACTCTCTATTATACCATATTTTCTGTGAAAGAAGAAGAGGAAAAGCACTATTGCTACAAAGCTGATCAATGAACTGATTTTTCTAAAAGGTCATACTCATCAAAAAAACGAGCACTTTCGTACTCGTCTTCTCTTTTATAAACTACTGATTAAAGTGAGTTTACGTCGACTTTGATACCAACACCTTGAGTAGTTGTGATTGTCAAGTTTGTTACGTAAGTTCCTTTAGCTGTAGCTGGTTTTGATTTTTGGATTGTTTCGTTGAAAGCTTTGAAGTTTTCAACCAATTTTTCAGCTTCAAATGATACTTTACCGATGATTGCTTGAACGTTACCTGCACGGTCAGCACGATAAGTGATTTTACCACCTTTAGACTCTTCAACTGCTTTAGCAACATCCATTGTTACAGTACCAGTTTTAGGGTTTGGCATCAAGTTACGTGGTCCAAGGACACGTCCAAGACGTCCAACAAGAGCCATCATATCAGGTGTAGCGATAACTACGTCGAAGTCCAACCAACCGTCGTTGATTTTCGCAACAAGGTCATCTTCACCAACAAAGTCTGCACCAGCAGCTTTTGCTTCTTCAGCTTTTGCACCACGTGCGAAAACAAGAACGCGTGAAGTTTTACCAGTACCGTTTGGCAATACCATTGCGCCACGGATTTGTTGGTCAGCTTTTTTAACGTCAATGTTCAAGTTGTAAGCAACTTCTACAGTTGCGTCAAATTTTGCAAAGTTAGTTTCTTTTGCAAGTGCTACAGCTTCTTCTACACTGTATGCTTTTGTGCTGTCGATTTTCTCAAGAGCAGCACGAAGTTGTTTGCTTTTTTTAGCCATTTTCTATTCTCCTTGTAAGTGGTTCAATCGATTTTCATCTCCCACGTCACTTCTCGAAATGATGAAGTCTTGCGGGTTTTCAGTCTATTATTTTCCTTTTCCTACTTCGTTCAGTTCCTTTGCTGTACCCAAGTACAAGCGTCAGTCACTTGCCTAGTATGAAAAGCAACTAATAGACTGCTGTGAGATTTTCTACTGTGTTATTGATTAGTCAACAACAGTGAATCCCATAGAACGAGCAGTACCTTCGATCATACGCATTGCAGACTCAATGTTTGCTGCGTTCAAATCTGGCATCTTAGTTTCTGCAATTTCTTGTACTTGTGCACGAGTAACTGTAGCAACTTTAGTTTTGTTAGGTGTACCTGATCCTTTTTCAACACCTGCAGCTTTTTTCAAAAGAACAGCAGCTGGTGGTGTTTTTGTAACGAAAGTAAATGATTTGTCTTCGTATACTGAGATAACAACTGGAATGATCATACCAGCTTGGTCAGCTGTACGAGCGTTGAACTCTTTTGTGAATCCCATGATGTTGATACCAGCTTGACCAAGAGCAGGTCCAACCGGTGGAGCTGGTGTAGCTTTACCAGCAGGGATTTGCAATTTTACAAGTTTTTCGACTTTTTTAGCCATTTTTAAATCCTCCTTTGTGGTTTTGGCGGTAATTAAAGATTTTTACCTCCCACAAGTATGCTTTACACATACCCATCTATTATACACTATTTATCTAAAAATGCAAGAGAAAAATTTCTTTTTTAATCGACGTAATCTCCGCCTTCAAAGCCATAGTATTCTTCCAAACTAAGGCCACTTGCAGCAATTTCTTTGGCTTCTTTTCCAACGTAGCGAAGATGCCATTCTTCCGCCATGTAGCCAGTCTCTTTTTCCTTTCCTTTGAGATAGCGAACAACAAAGCCATAGTCAGCTGCATGATCCAATAGCCACTGGGCTGCCTTCTCCTCTGTCACTAATTCTCCATTAGTCCCAATCAAATCAAAAGCAAGACCTGTTTGGTGTTCACTGTATCCAGGGCGGGCTGAGTAGCGATCTGCCTCTTCCTTCCCATCTTGATTGACATAGTCTTGATAAAGTTTGGTTTGAGTTTCATAACTTCTAAAACCACTGTAATGATCGCTGATTGGGTAGCCAGCTGCTTGCATTGCTGCAATGAGTTTGACCAACTCTGCCTTGGCTGTTGGATTTTCTCCTGGATTGTAGTCTTTTGACAAAGGATAGTGCTTATTAGCTACGACGATTTCATCGTATTTTCCTTGTATACTATAGTGGTCTCCTTTATTCACAACTTCTGCCTTCTTCTGACTAGAGGCTTGGGATTTGCTTCCTACAGTCCCTTCAGATTGGCTAGTCTGTTCCGTTTTTTGAGTATTTTCTTCATTTTTAGGTTGTTCTTGAGAACATGCTGCTAGGGTTACTGCCAGCAAACCAGATAAAATGATATATCTTTTTTTCATTTTTTCTTCCTCTCTTAGACCATGTGCTTCTCTAATTCATCGGATAAGGTTTTAATCATTTGTTCCAACTCATGGGATTTCACTTGGCAATCTTCTGCCGCCATTTCTTCCCAGGGCACCCACCAGACTGGACCACGGCCATTAAGCCCATGCCCCTTCATATCACCTAATCGTCTTGGAAAGAGGTGCCAGTGGGCGTGGGCATCTCCATTTCCTAGAAGTTCGATGTTCATCTTTTCAGCTTTAAACGCTTTGGCGACTGCTTCTTGGAACAAACTCATTTCCTCTAGAAAACGCAGTTTTTTAGAAGTCTCCATATGGTGGAGTTCTGTGACATGCTCTTTTGCCAGAAATAAGGTATAGCCCTTAAAGTATTGATGGTCTCCAATGACAACATAGCCTGTTTCTAGTTCTTTTACAAAGTAGGGATTTTCCCCTGCTTTAATCCATTCAATTCTTTGACAAATCAAGCACATATTAGTCTACCAATGCACTCTTAAGATAGGCATCAACCATACGCTCCGTCGCCACGACTGAATCAATGTGTGTTCGTTCGTAAGAGTGACTGGACTCAATACCAGCTCCAAGGAGGGCATGCTTGACCTCTGCTCCTGCAGACATGGCCGCTGAAGCATCCGAACCATAAAATGGATAAATGTCGAGCTTAAATGGAATATCTTGCTCCTTCGCCAAAGCCACTAAATGTTGACGAAAGTCATAGTGATAGGGACCTGAAGCATCCTTGACACAGATAGATACTGTGTACTCATCCGTCTGCTGGTCATCGCCCATAGCTCCCATATCTACAGCTAGATATTCCACCACTTGAGTTGGAATATTGGAATTAACACCGTGGCCCACCTCTTCGAAGACTGAAAAAGCAAAATGAGTTGTTACTGGCAATTCAATCCCCTCTTCCTTGTAAATACGAAGAAGATTGAGCAAAATTGCTGCGCTGACCTTGTCATCCAAGTGGCGAGACTTGATAAAACCAGTCTCTGTCACGACAGTTCGCGGGTCAAAACTGATAAAGTCGCCAACCTCGATGCCCAAGGCGCGCGTTTCCTTTTCATTGGTTACTTTTTCGTCCAAACGCACTTCCATATTGTCCTGTGTGCGTTCTGCAGTTCCTGCATCCTTGTAGACATGACAAGAAGTCTGGTGAATGAGGATGGTTCCAGATACCTTTTGACCTGTGCTAGCCACATGAACGGTACAGTTTTCTCCCTCAATCATGTTCCAAGGGAAACCACCGATACGATCCAATTTGAGACGGCCGTCTGGTTTGACTGCACGAACAATAGCACCTAGCGTATCCACATGGGCAGTCACATAACGTTGTTGCTTATCATTTTGACCTTTAATGGTCACATTGACACCGCCCTTGGCTGTACGAACCGGCTGGTAACCAAGCTCTTCTAAAGTATGGACTAGGTAGTCTGAAATCTCCCGAGTGAAACCCGTTGGCGATGCAATGGCGGTTAGTTCTTTGATATAGTTTATAGTCTGATTCATTTCTTCACCTCTTTCCTACCATTATAACATTTTTCTAGTCAGACTCCTTCTCAAAAGGAGAAAAACTGTGTTTAGTTGCTTTCACTATAGATCCATGTTATAATACAGATGCTTTGATTATGAAAGGAAAGTAAAAAATATGAAATCATACTTTAAAGTACCACTAGCCCTTGTGACTTCACTTATCCTCCTGCTCGGATGCTCCAAACAAGCATCAACACCTACTAGCAGCAGTACCAAAGAAGATAAAACAACTCAGTCAAGCGAGACCAAACAAAGCAGTCAACAATCATCTGAAAAGAAAGATGAGACAGAAACTCACACATTTGTCCACAATAGCAAACCTGGGATTCATTCTACCTTGACTTATACTGTGAAGGGAGATGACGTTGTAAAACAAACTGTTCATAATGTACTTGACCCTGAAAAACTTAATAATACCGCGGAAGGTATTAAGGAAATTGTTGACGATACTTATAAAGGTTATGAAGGGGTCAAAGGCGTTACACAAAAAGTTGAAATTCAAGACGAAAAAGTTATCCAAAACATCGAGGTTGACATGACTGTCGCGAGTCTTGACGAATTGAAAAAAGCAATGCCGAACGAATATTCTGGTATTGGAAGCCGTGTAAGCTTTGCTGCCTCGAAAAAAATGCTTAAAGAAGCTGGTTATACTGAACAAACCAACTAATGAGTCGTGCTCATACAAAAAATTCTTGGTCGATGACCAAGAATTTTTTTATTCCATCTCAAAAATATCACTCTCTTGTTTGTTTGGTAGGACCAATGAAAGCAAAATTCCGATAATAGCTGGCACTAGCCATGGAAGAGAGGCTGACGCAAACGGAAGGGCATTAATCAGATTTTCTAGAAACTCAATCTTAAAGGAACTTCCAAGGACGCTTGCAAGAGCAATAGCTGTCACAAGCCCAATAGTTAACTGCATGCCCGGTTTTGATAGGGCGACAAACTTATTAACAATCACGATCATCACAATGGCGATGGTGATTGGGTACAAGATTACTAATACTGGAACCGAGTACTTAATGATTGCATCAAGACCAAGATTTGCAATAGCAAATCCAATCAAGGTAAAGGCAGTTGCATAGACCTTGTAGCTGATTTGTGGGAAACGACCGTTAAAGAACTCTGCTGTCGACACAATCAAGCCAACTGTCGTTGTGAAGCAGGTTACAGTTACCATAACAGCAAGGAAGAGTTGAGCCGTTGAACCAAAGATTTCCTGAGTTGCTTGCGACAAGATATAAACACCTGGTGTTCCACCCTTCATCGCTTCTGCTGGTACCGGGAAGTGATTTCCAAGAAATCCTAAACCGATATAAAGAGCGCTAAAGGCAAGAGCTACAACGATACCAACCACCCAAATAGTTGAAATGTATTCTTTCTTACTGGAGAATCCAAGTTGTTTCAAGGTTTGAACAGCAATCACACTAAAAGCGACTGAGGCAAGAGCATCCAAGGTATTATACCCTTCTAGGAAACCTGTCCCAAAAGCAGAGGATTGATAGGCTTCTGAGGCCGCTTGAGGGCTTGTTCCACCATATTTGAAGGCACCTAGTACAACCAAAATAACGATCAACAAAGCAAAGACTGGTGTCAAGATACGTCCGATCCGATCCAAAATCTTTGATGGATTGAGCGAGATCAAATAAGCTGCTGCAAAATACAGTATGGTAAAGACAATCAATCCAAGTCCTTTATTCGCATCTGATAAAAGGGGGCTAATCCCAACTTCGTAAGCTGTTGTGGCTGTACGTGGAATGGCAAAGAAGGGACCAATTGATAGATAGAGGACTGCAAGATAAAGCGTCGCAAACCAAGGTGAGATTTTCTTAGAAATCTCGTGAATGTATCCTTTCGGGTTTAGTGTTCCAATAATGAGAGTCAAAACGGCGATACCGACGCCTGAAAAGACAAAACCTGCAATGGCAGGAAGAAAATGTTCTCCAGATAGGGCACCTAGAGAAGGCGGAAAAATCAAGTTCCCCGCACCAAAAAATATTCCAAACAGGAGCAAACCTGTTAGGGCACCTTTTTTAGCCATAAAGAATCTCCTTCATATTTCTAAAATACTGACCTAGTATATCACGAATAAGAGTATGAAAAAAGCATCACGAAGTAAATATTGAATGTTTTCAATATTTTTAAAAATAAGAATTATCTAAAAACAAAATTCTCCTACCTAGTCCACACCAAGTAGGAGAAATGCAAAATTTTAAAGATTTTCAAAGGCCGTCATGCCACCTTGAACATTAATGACCTTGTATCCATACTCCTCCAAGAACTGGCAAGCACGAGCTGACCTCATCCCAGATTTGCAAATGACATAATGCAACTGGTTCTTATCCAATCGATCATAGATATCAGCTAATTGACTAAGTGGTAAGTTGTGTGCACCTTCTAAATGAAGTGCCTCGAACTCTTCTACTTCTCTCACGTCTAAGACTGAAAGGGACTCTTTCTGATAGAGCTGGTAAAATTCATCGAAGGAGATTTCTTTCATTCTTTTTCTCCTAAAATCGTTTTAATTCTTCTTTGCAACTCTGGCACCACTTCTGACTCAAACCAAGAATTTTTAGCCATCCAGATTTGATTACGGGGAGAAGGGTGAACCAGAGGGAAAAATTCTGGTAGATAGTCTTTGTAATGTTTTACCCTTTCTGTGACCTTGCCACTAACCTTCTCATGAAGATAATAGGCCTGAGCATATTGCCCAATCAAAAGGGTCAATTCAATATTTGGGCATTCCTTTAGGAGTTGTGGGTGCCATTTTTCGGCAAAGCCTTTACGGGGGGGAAGGTCGCCCGATTTGCCATGTCCTGGGAAATAAAAGTCCATGGGAATAACTGCAAACAAGCCCGAATTGTAAAATGTATCTTCATCTACACCTAGCCACTCACGCAGACGATCACCACTCTTATCCTTCCAATAAATCCCAGCTTCTTGCGTTTTAAACCCCGGAGCTTGACCGACAATATTGATGCGAGCAGTTTTTGGCGCCGCAAAGAGAGGTTCGATTCCACGTTCTGTATAGCTGGCATTCTGCGGATCCGCCATAATGGCTTGCTTGATTCTTTCGATTTGAGACATCTGTTTTCCCTCCAAAAAGAAGTCTAAGCATAAAATCTCAGACTTCTATCGTTTTATTTGATCAATTCATAGATAGCTTCTGCATAGATTGCTGCTGCTCGGAAGAGATCGTCCAAGGCGATAAATTCATTGGCTTGGTGCATAGTGTCAATTGAGTCTGGGAACATCGCACCGTAGGCAACCCCACGTTCTAGCAAACGACCAAAGGTACCACCACCGATGACTTGTTCGTGACCTTGGAGACCAGTTTGTTTTTCATAGACATTCAACAAGGTTTGCACAAGCGGATCTTCCATTGGAACATAGTGAGGTGTATGACCATGTTCAGAAAGGCTAACAGAAGCAACTGGCAAGTTTTCAAGAACTGATTTGATTTGCTCTGGGCTTGTTCCTTTTGGATAACGGAAGTTGAGGGCAATGGTATTGTCAGCACTTGCTTCGTCAAAGCGGAAGACACCCGCATTCATAGAAAGGGAACCCATCTTTTCATCCACATGAGCAACCTTGAGATTTTCACCCTCATGGTCATTCAAGAGAATCTTACCAGCAATGTCGAGGTAGTCTTTTGCAGGTCCTTCAAAAGCAAATTGGCTAAGGAAGAGGGCAAGGTAAGTCGCACCATTGACACCTGAAGCAGGCATAGCACCATGAGCTGATTTACCAATGATGGTCACCTTGTACTGACCGTTTTCTTCTTGGAGTTCTCCTCTAAGTTTGTGCTCTGCAACAAAGGCATCTAGTTTAGCTTGCAAGTCAGCCAAGTCACCTGAAACGACTGCTATCGCTGATTCAGGTACCATGTTTTCACGTAAACCACCTGTGAAACTGTGAAGATGGGCAACACCTGTATTTTCACCTGCAAAGTGAAGGTATTCTGTGATATTTCCTTTTTCACCATTAATGATAGGGAATTCAGCGTCTGGAGAGAAGCCAAAGTCTGGTTTCGCTACTCCTACATGTTCAAAGTAGTAGTCCATGTCTGCCCAGCCTGATTCTTCGTCTGTTCCGACAATAAAACGAACTTTCTTAGAAGTTGGAAGGCCCAATTCTTTGATGATTTTCAAACCATAGTAACAAGCTGTTGTAGGCCCCTTGTCGTCTGAAGCTCCACGTGCATAAAGACGACCGTCTTTGATAGTTGGTGTGTAAGGGTCCGTGTCCCAACCGCTACCAGCTGGCACCACGTCCATGTGAGCAAAGATTCCGAGAACTTCCTCTCCTTCACCAAACTCAAAATGTCCTGCGTAGTTATCGACATTCTTAGTTGGGTAACCATCACGGTCTGCGATTTCAAGGAATTTTTCCAAGGCTTTTACTGGACCAGGTCCAAATGGATGCTGCGCATCTGCCCTGCTATCATCACGTTCTGAGTTAATTTCCAAAAGGCTAAACAAGTCAGCCAAGAGGTCTTCTTTGCGTTTTTCTACTTCTGCTGTAAAATCAATTGCTGTCATTTTTTCTTCTTTCTATCTTTTCTCGATGATTTCATCTACTGGCAAGCGGTAGCTTGGTTCCAATTTTTCGTCTGTGTAACCCACTGTGATCAAAAGCTCAGGACGGAAGCGTTCTTCAATTTCCAAAACCTCATTGGCTTTTGATTTGTCAAAACCAAGAATAATATTAGAACCTATTCCCTGGTCTGTCAGAGCAAGAACCAAGTTCATGGCAACCAAACCAGCATTGAGGGCTAGGTAGTCGCTGACCTGTTGCTCACTGTAACGCGCAAACTCGGCAGGCAAATTTTTCATAAAGTATTGAAGTTGCTCTTCTGAGAAATTCTTTGCACCACCAACACGGGCAATCTTGCGGGCACGTTTAGCAAGATCCGTATCTGTAAACAAGGCAATGGTTACAGGTGCTGATGACACCTGCTCAAAGTTCGAACCGTATGCCAATTTTGCCAATTCAGCATTTTTCTCGCGAACGACTACAAACTTCCATGGCTGGCTGTTATGGGCACTTGGGGCTAAGGTTGCGATCTCAATAGCCGTACGTACATCTTTGGGATCCACCGGCTTATCAGTGAAATGTTTGGTTGCATGACGTTTTTTATTTAATTCAAGAAATTTCATGATCGATTTCCTTTTCTAATTCTACTACTTCCATTCTACCATAATTTGAAAGAGCTTGCAGGGATTTTTCATAGGAAAAGCAAGAGCAAAAAAACTGCTCTGCGCAGTTTGTAGTAATTATTCTATTCAATTACTAAAAAATTAGCAAATGGAATCATACTGAGATAGCTTCTCCACCGTCACTTCTTCCAACTTTTTCTTTACCTGACCTTTTATAGCCGTATCCATCTGCGATTTTATTTTCCCGATAGCGACTTTTGTCTCCTCCGCACTTTCTCTCACTTTTTCTTTATAATCGGTTTGTAAAGAATTTTTTTCCTTTAGGATTACTGCCGCCATTGTATAGATTCTATTCCTCTCCATCATGAGATACATCTGACGTAAAGCAAATTCATATTCTTCATCTGTGTAATATTCATTTAATGGTGCGAGCATATGACCTCCTTAAATCTCCGATTGTCCGTTCTAACTCATCTTGCTTTTTACGATAATCTCTGTCTAACCCCTCTTCATGGTACTGCAATTCATCTTCTCTACGCCTACACGCAAACTGAGAATCCTCCATCAATTGTTGTAAACTCCTATAAAACTGTTCCCCATCTTGGTAACTGTGTTGTCCTTTTTGAAGAAAGGCATCCATTTTGCTAGCTTCGTTTTCGACGATTCGGGCAAGGCGGTCTCGACGTTCATAGAGTTCATTGCGTTGATTTGTAAAAGTTGCTTTCCGCTTTAGATA
>CAJNDC010000016.1:0-24912 GCA_905221415.1 bacterium | reverse complement strand
CTTCTCTAAGCTATATCCTTGTTTTCTAAGTTCATAGATCTGAACTTTATCTTCATAATTCAATTTCATAATAAAAACACCCCAAAAGTTAGATTTTTTCTGTCTAACTTTTGGGGGGCAGTTCAGAATGCGGATACTGTATTTTTTAGGTTATTTAGGATTTAAAATCGTAATCTTTCACTACTTTGATGCTATCGATAGTGATAGCAGTAGTTGGTTTGTCTTTTTCATCTTTTTCAGCCTTGGCAATCTTATCGACAACATCCATGCCATCGATGACTTGA
Source organism: bacterium (assembly GCA_905221415.1). Classification (GTDB taxonomy): domain Bacteria; phylum Bacillota; class Bacilli; order Lactobacillales; family Streptococcaceae; genus Streptococcus. The sequence continues at coordinate 24,628 of CAJNDC010000016.1, read as the reverse complement.
CCAAAGACAGGATGTTTACCATCTAGGCTAGGATTTCCTCCCTCTTTATAGGCTTCGATGATTTTCTTAGGATACTTGCTGGTAGGGAGCTTAGCTGAAATATCTGTTGAGTTTTGGTTGATGAAGAACTGGCTACCGTTGGTGTTTGGCTGACCAGTGTTAGCCATAGCAAGAGCTCCGCGGATATTGTATAGGTAAGGAGAAATTTCATTTTTGAAACCAGTTCCCTTGTCCTTCGTTTTATCCTTATCATGCCAGATAGATTGACCACCTGTACCATCTCCCTTAGGATCTCCAGTTTGGACCATAAAGCCATCGATGACACGGTGGAAAGTGATGCCGTTATAGTAGCCTTCTTTAGCGTGAGTAAGGAAGTTTTCAACTGCTAGAGGTGCTAGTTTTGGAAAGAGTTTGATGCGTATATCACCCTGACTTGTGTGGAGAATGACTTCAGCTTCATCTTCAGCAACTTCTTTAGAAAGTTGAGGGAAGTTAGCATTTTCATTGGTCAGAGCATCGTTCAAATCTTTGGCAGCCTGAGCAGCTGCTTTAGCACTTTCTTCAGCTGAGATACTAGAGTCAACATAGTCATCGCCACGCAGACTACGTTGGATGCTACTGCATCCAGCTAGGGCAACAGTTGATAGTAAAAGAAGGGTTGCTAGTTTTTTCATTGTTTTCCTCTCAAAAATTCATTTCTATCATTGTACCTTAAAAGGAAGTGGATTTCAAATGTAAAAGATAAGGCAAGTTTTCAGAAAATAAATCTACAGACTGCTTGTTTAGAGATTTTTCTTTGGATGACGGTCGATAATCTCCTGATATTGTTCCAGTATCTGCTCCCACTTTGGAGTCAATTTGTAGCCATAAATCGAAAAGTGGCTTGCTAATTCTTCTTCTGAGAAGTGGTCATGAAGGGCTTGGTCAAGATCTGCAGACTTCATCTTAGAAAGTACTGTAACTCTCCTTACTTTTGAGGATATTCTCTTTCATAGTGGTATTTAGATGATCAAGCGAGTCAAAGACAGTTTCGACAAGAGCATAGCCTTTTTCCAGCAGAGTTTTTAGATGCTTAGGGACATCAATACTATAAGTGTACTCAAAGTATTTTGGGAACCAGGTTTCGGTGGTAAAAGTGCCAAACTGGATTCTCCATAGTAGAATGATATATCCTGCTAGTAAAACATCTGTTAATAATTTCATATTTTGTTTGGGAATGGGCTTTGGATTTAGTAGCCAAGCATCCAAATCACGTTCAGGAGAGATGAAGGGTTTGACTTGATAATCCTTATATAATTTTTCTAAAATTGTATTCATAAACGATTTCTTTCTAATTTTTTCTTTAAGATTATAACCAATTTCTAGTAGTAAAAAAAATTAAAACTCTGTCAAGTTTTTTTCTTGACACCTGTCAGAAATCTGCTATAATAGAACATGTGCTAAATAGCTCAGCTATTTCACCGAAATAAAAAAATAAGAAAAGAGACATTAAAAAATGGCAGTTAAAATCCGTTTGACTCGTATGGGTTCTAAGAAAAAACCTTTCTACCGTATCAACGTAGCAGACTCACGTTCACCACGTGACGGACGTTTCATCGAAACAGTTGGGACTTACAACCCACTTGTTGCTGAAAACCAAGTAACTTTGAAAGAAGACCGCGTTCTTGCATGGTTGGCTGATGGAGCTCAACCTTCAGATACAGTTCGCAACATCCTTTCAAAAGAAGGCGTATTGAAAAAATTCCACGATTCTAAATTCTCAAAATAAGTTTAAAGTAGGTTGACAGATGGATACGATTGAAAATCTCATTATTGCGATTGTGAAACCTTTGATTTCACAACCTGATGCCTTAACTATCAAGATCGAAGACACACCAGAGTTTTTGGAGTATCACTTGGATCTTGACCAGAGCGATGTCGGTCGTGTTATCGGTCGTAAGGGTCGCACTATCTCAGCGATAAGAACGATCGCCTACTCTGTCCCAACTGAAGACAAAAAAGTAAGAATCGTTATTGATGAAAAATAAAAAAAGCGGGACAGATGTCTCGCTTTTTTGTGAGGAGGAGAAAATGAAAGATTTAACGTTTAGACAATTACAAGCTTACTTACTCGAACATTACCAGCAATCTCGGACTGAGGAAGGCCTCTTTATCAAGCTAGTGGAGGAAGTCGGAGAAGTAGCCGAGGTCTTGAACGGGCGCTCTGGTCGAAAAGAGGGCGTTCGGGACTCAAACGAGGAACTTGCCAAAGAACTGGCTGATATTATTCACTATACGGTTGCAATCGCGGCCATTAACGATATTGACCTAACCAAAACCATCTTTGCCAAAGATAAGAAGGCTGCTATTAAGTATCAACATGAAAGAGATTTGGAAGGATTTTTGAATGGGAAGGAGAGTTGATGTCCTCTTTCTTCAACTTGTGAAAATCCCTGGAACGTGATAAAATAAAGGATAGAAATAGATACAGGAGACAAGATGAACTACTTTAATGTTGGGAAAATCGTCAATACGCAGGGGCTACAGGGTGAGATGCGTGTCTTGTCTGTGACGGATTTTGCCGAGGAACGTTTTAAAAAAGGAGCAGAGCTGGCTTTATTTGATGAAAAAGACCAGTTTGTTCAAACAGTGACCATCGCTAGCCACCGTAAGCATAAGAATTTTGACATTATCAAATTCAAAGACATGTACCATATCAATGCAATTGAAAAGTACAAGGGTTATAGTCTCAAGGTCGCTGAGGAAGATTTGAATGGTTTAGATGATGGTGAATTCTATTATCACGAGATTATCGGTTTGGATGTTTACGAGGGTGACAACTTGATTGGAACCATCAAGGAAATCCTACAACCAGGAGCCAATGATGTCTGGGTGGTCAAGCGAAAAGGTAAGCGTGATTTGCTTTTACCTTATATTCCGCCAGTAGTTCTCAATGTTGATATTCCAAACAAGCGGGTTCAAGTGGAAATCTTAGAAGGACTAGATGATGAAGATTGATATTTTAACCCTCTTTCCTGAGATGTTTTCTCCACTGGAACACTCAATTGTTGGAAAGGCTCGAGAAAAAGGGCTCTTGGATATCCAGTACCATAATTTCAGAGAATACGCTGAAAAAGCCCGTCATGTTGACGATGAGCCTTACGGAGGTGGTCAAGGAATGTTGCTCCGTGCCCAACCTATTTTCGATGCCTTTGATGCCATTGAAAAGAAAAATCCCCGAGTCATTCTTCTCGATCCTGCTGGTAAACAGTTCGATCAAGCTTACGCTGAAGATTTGGCTAAAGAAGAGGAGCTGATCTTTATCTGCGGTCACTATGAAGGGTATGACGAGCGCATCAAGACTTTGGTAACGGATGAAATTTCCCTAGGAGATTATGTCCTGACTGGTGGGGAACTGGCAGCCATGACCATGATTGATGCGACCGTTCGCCTGATTCCCGAAGTGATTGGCAAAGAGTCTAGTCACCAGGACGATAGTTTTTCTTCAGGGCTCCTTGAATATCCCCAATACACACGTCCTTATGACTATCGTGGCATGGTGGTGCCAGATGTGCTCATGAGTGGGCACCATGAAAAGATTCGCCAGTGGCGACTTTATGAGAGTCTAAAGAAAACCTACGAGCGCAGACCTGACTTATTAGAAAATTACCAACTGACAGCAGAAGAAGAAAAGATGCTGGCTAAAATCAAAGAAAACAAAGAAAAAAGGAGAACCTTATGCAAGTAATCAAACGTAATGGAGAAATTGCTGAATTTGATCCAGATAAAATTTACCAAGCTGTCCTAAAAGCAGCTCAAACAGTTTATGTTTTGACTGATGACCTACGTCAAAACCTAGCTCAAGTTACTAAAAAAGTCGTCTTGGACTTGGAAGAAGCAAAAGTAGAACGTGCGACTATCAGCATGATCCAATCAATGGTTGAGCATCGCTTACTCGGAGCAGGCTACATCACGATTGCAGAACATTATATCTCTTATCGCTTGCAACGCGATTTGGAGAGAAGTGGTTATGGCGACCATATCGCGGTTCATCTTCATTTTGAACAAATCCGTTAAGAAAAAGAGTGGGTGCAAAGAACATCTCACTCTTTCTTAAATAGACTTTTCTGAGCCTTTTGTACGGTTGAGGGAACAAAACGAAGCCGTTTAATATCACTGATACGAATGATTCGAGTCATGTTTTTTGAAAAATTCTTGACGATAATTTGTTGGCGATTGGCGTCGTGTTTGATAATATCACCCGTAAAACTTGTTTCTGCAAGTATCACATGAACAGCCGTCTTTTTCTGGATGGCTTGTTCAATTATAGCAGTGAGGGAGTTGTCCTCGATTTGAGGATGATCATCATTCCCATTGAAAAAACTATGTAGTTTATCTAGAACTAGTTGGAATGCCTGTCTCATAGAATCCTCCCTTCTTACATATCCACATTATATAAAATTTTCCTAAAAACTACAAGATTTTTCGAATAATCTACTGAAAACTAAAAAGGAGAACAAAATGGCAGAATTTACATTTGAAATCGAAGAACACTTACTGACCCTGTCTGAAAATGAAAAAGGATGGACCAAGGAAATCAACCGCGTCAGCTTTAATGGAGCCTCTGCAAAGTTTGACATTCGCGCTTGGAGTCCAGATCATACTAAAATGGGCAAGGGAATCACTCTTACAAATGAAGAATTTCAGGTAATGGTGGATGCCTTTAAAGGTGGACAATAAAAAGAGTCTGGGACAAAAGTCTAACCTTCAATATAAAAAGCGAACAAAACGAGTTATCTGACACTCAGAATTCTGTCTTGTTCGCTTTTTTGCTCTAATCTATCGATTTTAAAAATTTATAATAAGGAATTTCTAAAATCAAAAACTTTTTGTCTCAGACTCTTTTTTTAGGACACAATATAGTCACACAAAGAAGTTTTAGACAATTGAATGAAAGTCTCTCTAAATTCTTCAGGCGGAGTTGGATTATCCTTACGAATCCACACTTCAATGAATGAAATCGCCATGGTTGTAATGATATAAGCTATGTCCTCTTCGCTAAAATTATATTTCAGCTGGTAGTTAACATTGTTTAGTACCCACTGAGAATATTTCTCACAAAGAAACTCCTTCCAACAAGTATCGGCTTGAGAATTGTATAAGGTACCGACGACTTCTCGCTTTTCATAGATGAGAGGAAGAATGTGGTCCGCTAAGAAAGTGATGGGATCGCCATCTCTTTCAGGACAGTAGTTGTTAAAATTATTAAAGATCTGTTGATCAGTCTCCTTGTGGATATAATCGATAATATCTTCAAAGTTATTAAAGTGCTTTTGATAAATCGCTTGGCGGGAAATACCAGCTTCTGCAGCAGAATACGAATCTTCTATTACTGACTTTAATATTACCAACAAGTATACTCCAAAAGCAATCGACTACAAGGTAACAAAAGTATGGAACGACGCGAACAACCAAGACGGCAAACGTCCTGAGTCCGTAACGGTTCAACTTTATAAAAAAGTAGGAGATGCAGATCCAGTAGCCGTTGAAGGTAAGAAATTGACCTTGACAGATAAGGATAAGACGGACGCTAACACTTGGGTAGCATCCTTCACAAATCTTCCACAGTACGAAGCTGGTAAAGAAATCACTTACTCTATCAAGGAAGTAGACGTACCAGCTGGCTATGAAGCCTCTGTAACTGGTCAAGTAGTGACAAACACTCACACACCAGAAACAGTTGTTCTTTCAGGAACTAAAGTTTGGGATGATAACAATAACCAAGACGGCAAACGTACGAAATCTGTGAAAGTTCAAATTCTTAATGGCGATAAAGTTGTTCAAGAAATTGAAGTTTCAGAAGCAACTGGTTGGAAGTTCGAATCAAAAGCACTTCCTAAGTATGAAAATGGTACAGAAATCAAGTACACTGTCAAAGAAGTAGCTGTGAAAGAATATAAATCAACAGTTACTACGGACAAAGACGGTAAGTACACTGTTACCAACACACATACACCAGAGAAAATTACTGTTAAAGGTAAGAAAATTTGGAATGATGCCAATAACCAAGATGGTAAACGTCCAGAATTTATCACAGTGAGACTTCTTGCGGATGGTAAAGAAACTGATAAGACAGTAAAAGTTACAAAAGCAACAGCTCTATCAGATAACGAGTGGGCTTATGAGTTTACAGGGCTTGATCGTTATAAAGAAAATGGTCAAGAAATCAAGTACACTGTCAAAGAAGTTGGTGTTCCTAAAGATTACCAAGCTGAAGTAGATGGCATGAACGTTACAAATACACATACTCCAGAAAAACCAACACCAGGTAAACCAAACGAACCAGGAAAACCAGGACAAAAACCTCAACTTCCTAACACTGGTGAAAAAGCATCTAACGCAGCAGTAGTTGCAGGACTTGCTTTGATGGCAGTGACTGGTGGATTGTACTTTGTAAGCCGTAAAAATAAATAATCTCTAGATGAGAGTTGATTTTCAGTTAGTTCTTAGGAAGTAATTGGAAAGGAAATAGTCCAGAACACTTGTTCTGGACTATTTTTTATCTTGAGAAATAAGGAAGGCTTTTCAATCGTTCGAGTAGGGGACGGCTAATGAAACTAAGGGCAATAATCTTACCAAGATCAGGAAGGATAAAGGGAAGGACACCAACAGCGAGTGCCTTATCGAATGACATACCAGCAAGGAAGTGGAGGCTGAGAATACCTCCGACAAAGACGAGGGAATCACCCAAGAGATTGGCTAGGAAAATACGAATATAGCCACTATTTTGATGGATGAGATAAGATGTAAGTCCAGCATAGACAAGGTCAAACCAAAGATAGCCTGCACTTGGGCCGACTAAAACGTGAAATCCTGCACCACCTCCTGCAAAGACAGGTAAACCAATGGCGCCCAGTAGGAGATAGAGAGCTACAGATAGAACGGCTTCTCTGGGTCTAAAAACAGTTGCAATCAGACCAATCGCAAAGTTTTGCAAAGTGAAAGGTACAGGACCGATAGGGAGACTGATTTGTGCCAATACGGCGATGAGAGCAGCACCGATAGCAGGGATAGCATAGATATGAGCTTTTTTCAAAACTGTTAACCTCTTTTAAAAATTATAGTAACTATTATACTAATTCAGAAACAAAAGTCAACCTATTCTTTCGACTAAGGTAACAATTTTTGTAACAGCCGATTTTGCAAGTAAAAAGAGACCTCAAGAGGTCTCTTACGATAATCAGCGCATGGTTACAAATTCTTCAGAAGCGGTTGGGTGGATAGCTACTGTAGCATCAAAGTCCGCCTTGGTTGCTCCCATCTTGATGGCAACAGCGAATCCTTGAATCATCTCATCCACTCCGTAACCGAGTCCGTGAAGGCCAACAACTTTTTCGTCAGCACCAGCTGTGATGAGTTTGAAGCGAGATTCCTGACGATGGTTTGTAACGGCAGAGTACATAGATGCAAAGCTTGACTTGTAGACTTTGATGTTATCTTGGCCGTATTCTTTGATAGCTTGATCTTCAGTTAAACCGACTGTTCCGATTGCTGGGTGTGAGAAGACAACAGTAGGGATAGTCGTGTAGTCCATCTTGGCATTTGTTTTTCCGTTGAAGAGGCGTTCAGATAAGGTACGTCCAGCCTTGATGGCTACTGGGGTTAGTTCCTTCTCACCAGTAACGTCTCCAAGGGCATAGATACCATCTACAACTGTATTTTGATACTCATCCACTTGGATAAATCCACGTTCATTGAGTGTAACTCCAGCCTTTTCTAACTCCAACCCATCTACATTTGGGCGGCGCCCGGTAGCCCAGATAACTTGGCTGGCAGTGTGACTAGAACCGTCTTCAAAATGAATAGTAATACCTTGCTCGGTTTCTTCTAGTTTGACGGGTACCTTATGCGTGTGCAAAGGCAGACCTGTTTTTTCCATTTCATTGACAAGTCCTTCAACGATGTAGCTGTCAAAACTGCGTAAGGGACGATCGCGACGGACGAACAAATCAGTTTTTACTCCGAGTGCGTGGAGAACACCTGCTAGCTCAACGGCGATATAACCAGCCCCAAGAATTGCAACGGAGTCAGGAAGTTGCTCCCAAGCAAAGACATCGTCTGAGCTACCACCGAGTTCAGCTCCAGGAATAGTTGGGATGCTTGGACGAGCGCCAGTCGCAATCACGATATGCTTGGCACGAATCAATTCACCATTAACGCTGACGGTATGGGCATCAACAAAATGAGCACGACCTTCAATCAAATCAACACCGTTGCGCTTGAAACTTCCATCATAAGACGAGCGGGCACGGTCGATGTAGGCTTCACGGTTTTGACGAAGTTTTGCGAAATCAAATTGAACATCTGAACTTGTAAAACCATAGTCAGGGCCGTAGTGGTGGAAGCTTTCAGCGATTTGCGCTCCATACCACATGATTTTTTTAGGAACACAGCCGACATTGACGCAGGTTCCACCTAATTTTTTCTCTTCGATAACAGCAGCTTTAGCACCGTGTTCGCCAGCTCGGTTCATAGTGGCAATGCCGCCGCTTCCTCCACCGATAGCGATGATATCATATTCTCTCATAGAAAACTCCTTATAGCTTTGATAGTCATATTCTATCGTTTTTATTTTTTGAATGCAAAAATCTGCTACGGTAAAAAAATTATAAAAACGCTTGCCAAATTCAAAAAGATATTGTATTATATATCTAGCACAATAACCTAATAAACGAATACCGAACGAAATAATGATCCTGAACTATCATTGTTTCCATCTGAACTGTCATTGTTTGGTCTCGGTATTTCTGATATAATGGTTTTTGTAAGGCAAAAGAATAAAGGAGTTTGAAAATGAAAAGAAATAAAAAGGCAAAAAAATGGCAATTATACACTGCGATTGGTGTTGCCAGTGCTATTGTTATCGGTGCTGCGGGGATTTTGATTTTTAGACAACCTTCCCAGTCAGCAGTCAAGGAGAAAACCTCTCATATCATTACTGCTAAGGATGGCTCCGTTGCTTCATCGGTTCTCTTGTCAGGTACGGTCACAGCAAAAAATGAACAATACATTTATTTTGATGCTAGCAAGGGAGATTTAGATGAAATTCTTGTTTCGGTTGGGGACAAGGTCGAGGAAGGGCAAGCTTTGGTCAAATACAGCAGTGCGGATGCTCAAGCAGCCTATGATGCAGCCGATCGTGCAGTTGCAAAGGCAGACCGTCATATCGAGGAGTTAAATAAGGCTCGTGAAAATGCAAATTCTGCACCCGTTCCACCACAAGTTCCAACAGAAGCTGGACTTCCAGAACAAGCGCAAGCAGCGACTTCTTCAGTATCTTCTATTGATTCTCAAATCAGTGATGCCAAGGATAATCGTGCAGATGCTGTTGCCCAACTCAACAAGGCTCAAGCTCAGCTAGATGCTGCAACTGTCCTCAGTACACTAGAAGGGACTGTAGTTGAAGTTAATCGTAATGTTTCCAAATCTCCAACAGGTAATAGCCAAGTGGTAGTACATGTCGTAAGTAATGAAAACTTGCAGGTCAAAGGGGAGTTGTCTGAATACAACCTTGCTAACCTTTCTGTAGGCCAAGAAGTTACCTTTACTTCGAAGGTTTACCAAGATAAGAGCTGGACAGGAAAAATCAGCTATATTTCTGATTATCCTAAAAACAATGGAGAAGCAGCAAATGCAGCCCTTGGAGGGAATACTGGATCTAAGTACCCTTATACTGTTGATGTGACTAGCGATATCAGTGAGTTGAAACAAGGCTTCTCTGTTAGTGTGGAAGTCAAAAACAAAAGTAAAGCCATCCTTGTTCCTTTGACAAGTGTCGTTACCGAAAATGACAAAAACTATGTTTGGACCGTTGACGACCAGAAAAAAGCGAAGAAGGTAGAAGTTACTCTGGGGAATGCGGACGCAGACAACCAAGAAATTACTTCAGGTTTGACAAACGGTGCCAAGGTCATCAGTAATCCAACATCTTCCTTGGAAGAAGGAAAAGAGGTGAAGGCTGATGAAGAAACTAATTAGTCTCAAAAATATCTGCAGGAGCTATCGAAATGGTGACCAAGAACTGCAGGTCCTTAAAAATATCAATCTAGAAGTTCATGAAGGTGAGTTTGTTGCCATTATGGGACCATCTGGTTCTGGTAAGTCTACGTTGATGAATACCATCGGAATGTTGGATACACCGACCAGTGGAGAGTACTATCTTGAAGGTCAAGAAGTTGCAGGCCTTGGAGAGAAACAACTGGCCAAAGTCCGCAACCAGCAAATCGGCTTTGTCTTTCAGCAGTTCTTTCTCTTGTCCAAGCTCAATGCACTTCAAAACGTCGAATTGCCCTTGATTTACGCTGGAGTTTCGGCTTCAAAACGTCGGAAATTGGCTGAGGAATTTCTGGAAAAGGTTGAGCTGACGGAGCGCAGTCATCATTTGCCGTCTGAGTTATCAGGTGGTCAAAAGCAACGTGTAGCGATTGCGCGTGCCTTGGTAAATAATCCCTCTATCATCCTAGCAGACGAACCTACAGGAGCCTTGGATACCAAGACGGGAAATCAAATCATGCAACTGTTGGTGGAGTTAAACAAGGAAGGGAAAACCATTATCATGGTTACGCACGAGCCTGAGATTGCTGCTTATGCCAAACGCCAAATTGTCATTCGTGATGGGGTCATCTCGTCTGACAGCGCTCAGGTAGAAAAGGAGGAAAACTAAGATGCAGAATCTGAAATTTGCCTTTTCATCCATCATGGCTCACAAGATGCGTTCCTTCCTCACCATGATTGGGATTATCATCGGAGTTTCGTCTGTCGTTGTCATCATGGCTCTGGGAGACTCCATGTCTCGTCAGGTCAATAAAAACATGACCAAATCACAGAAGGATATCCATGTCTTTTTCTCACCTATCAAGAGCAAGGATGGCTCCTTTACGCAGAAACAATCCGCTTTGACAGTCAGCGGGAAAGAAGAGGATGTTCATGTTGAACCACCAAAACCACTAGAATCCTGGGTCAAGGAAGCTGCCAAACTCAAAGGAGTAGACAGTTACTATGTCACCAACTCGACCAACGTCACCCTATCTTATAAGGATAAGAAGGTTGAACGCGCGACTCTGACAGGCGGAAATAGTACCTACATGAACGCAGTTGAAAATGAAATCGTTGCGGGTAGAAGTCTAAGACCGCAAGACTACAAGGAATTTGCCAGTGTGATTTTGCTGGATGAAGAACTAGCTAAGAGTTTGTTTGATAGTCCAGAAGCCGCGATCAATCAAATTATATCTGTTAATGAATTTAGTTACCGTGTGATTGGCGTTTATACTAGTAATGAAGCCAAAACAGCTAAAGCCTTTGGGATTGGTGGTCTTCCAATTACGACCAATATCTCTCTCGCAGCTAATTTTAATACTGATGAGATCTCGAACATCGTCTTTCGTGTCAATGATACTAGTCTAACGCAGACCTTGGGTCCTGAATTGGCTCGAAAACTGACTGAGATTGCAGGTCTTCAACAAGGGGAATACCAAGTTGCGGACGCAACTGCCGCCTTCCAAGAGGTACAACAACTATTTGGTTTTATGACCACCATTATCAGTGCCATCGCAGGAATCTCTCTCTTTGTTGGAGGAACTGGTGTTATGAATATCATGCTGGTTTCGGTGACAGAACGTACGCGTGAGATTGGTCTGCGGAAGGCTCTCGGAGCTACACGGGCTAATATCCTAGTTCAGTTTTTGATTGAATCCATGATCTTGACCTTGCTAGGTGGTGTCATCGGTCTTGGGATTGCTGCTGGAATGACCATGTTAGCGGGTATTTTGTTGCAAAATATGATTGCAGGTATCGAAGTTGGGGTTTCCTTCCCAATTGCTCTCTTTAGTTTGGCTGTGTCAGCCAGCGTTGGTATGATCTTCGGAGTCTTGCCGGCCAATAAAGCCTCTAAGCTTGATCCAATCGAAGCCCTTCGTTATGAATAAGATATAGAACAGAAAAAACAAGATGGATATTTGTCTATCTTGTTTTTGTATGGATTTCCCTATCGAAAATCACCGAAAATATGATATAATGAAGTGTTAGAAAAACAGGTTTCATTTGCCTGGAAAGGAAAAATTATGTCTGAAAAGAATTTTTATATTACAACACCGATTTACTATCCATCTGGTAAACTTCATATCGGTTCTGCCTACACAACCATCGCCTGTGATGTCCTAGCTCGCTACAAACGCCTCATGGGCTACGATGTCTTTTATCTGACAGGTCTTGACGAGCATGGTCAGAAAATCCAGCAAAAAGCGGAAGAAGCTGGCATCACACCTCAAGCTTATGTTGATGGCATGGCGGTTGGAGTCAAAGAACTCTGGAAATTACTCGATATCTCATACGATAAGTTCATCCGTACAACGGATGACTACCATGAAAAAGTAGTGGCTCAGGTCTTTGAACGCTTGCTTGCTCAAGATGATATCTACTTGGGCGAATATTCTGGTTGGTATTCAGTATCAGATGAGGAATTCTTTACAGAAAGCCAGCTTGCAGAAGTTTTCCGTGACGAAGCTGGAAATGTAACGGGCGGTATTGCTCCATCAGGTCACGAAGTGGAATGGGTTTCTGAAGAGTCTTACTTCCTTCGCCTCAGCAAATACCAAGACCGTTTGGTTGAATTTTTCAAATCGCACCCTGACTTTATCACTCCAGATGGCCGTCTCAATGAAATGTTGAAAAACTTCATTGAGCCAGGTTTAGAAGATTTGGCGGTTTCTCGTACAACCTTTACCTGGGGTGTGCCAGTTCCATCAAATCCAAAACACGTTGTTTACGTTTGGTTTGATGCCCTTCTAAATTATGTGACAGCTCTTGGCTACGATCAAGAAGAACACGCTAACTTTGACAAGTTCTGGAATGGAACAGTCTTCCACATGGTAGGGAAAGATATCCTTCGTTTCCACTCCATCTACTGGCCAATCCTTCTCATGATGTTGGATATCAAATTGCCAGAACGTTTGATTGGGCATGGCTGGTTTGTCATGAAAGACGGCAAGATGTCTAAGTCTAAAGGGAACGTTGTCTATCCTGAAATGTTGATAGAGCGTTTTGGTCTCGATCCACTTCGTTACTACCTCATGCGTAGCCTTCCAGTCGGTTCAGACGGAACCTTCACTCCAGAAGACTATGTAGGTCGTATCAACTATGAACTAGCCAATGACCTTGGAAATCTCCTCAACCGTACGGTTTCCATGATTAACAAGTACTTTGATGGGCAAATTCCAGCCTATGTAGAAGGTGTGACTGAATTTGACAATGCTCTTGCACAAGTAGCAGAGCAATCTATCACTGACTACCATACTCACATGGAAGCAGTTGACTACCCACGTGCCCTTGAAGCAGTCTGGACACTTATCTCACGTACCAACAAATACATCGATGAGACAGCTCCATGGGTCTTGGCTAAGGATGAAGAGCACCGTGACCAATTGGCAAGTGTCATGAGCCACTTGGCAGCCAGCCTTCGTGTTGTAGCTCACATGATTGAGCCATTTATGATGGAAACTAGTCGCGCTGTATTGGCACAACTTGGTTTAGCAGAAGTTTCTAGCCTAGAAAACTTGAGCTTAGCAGATTTCCCTGCTGGTGTGACTGTTGTTGCCAAAGGAACACCAATCTTCCCACGTCTGGACATGGAAGAAGAGATTGCCTATATCAAGGAACAAATGGAAAGCAACAAACCAGCAGTCGAAAAAGAATGGAATCCAGATGAAGTTGAACTCAAACTCAACAAGGATGAAATCAAGTTTGAAGACTTCGATAAGGTCGAAATCCGTGTCGCAGAAGTCAAAGAAGTGTCTAAAGTGGAAGGTTCTGATAAATTGCTCCAATTCCGCCTCGATGCTGGTGATGGCGAAGACCGTCAAATCCTATCAGGAATTGCCAAATACTATCCAAACGAACAAGAATTGGTCGGCAAGAAGGTCCAAATCGTTGCCAACCTCAAACCACGCAAGATGATGAAAAAATATGTCAGCCAAGGAATGATCCTCTCAGCTGAACATGATGGACAATTAACCCTTCTCACAGTTGATCCAGCGGTACCAAACGGAAGTGTGATTGGGTAAAAGCAAAAAACCAACGTTAGGCACGTTGGTTTTTCTTGTTATGCGCGAGATTTTCTAAGAAGTGGTCTATCTCCTTTTGAGACTGGAGGACAATTACTTTCTCAGGGTAGGTTTCTTGAACCCGTTGATAGCGTTCTTTAGCAGTTTTGGTCCGCCCATCCCAGAGAATCCATCTGATAAAGTCCCGGTCAAAACGCTCAGGACAACCTGTGGCCATACTTTCTCTGACTTTTCCTTTGTATTTTAAATAGCGCTTAAAGGCTCTTAACAAACAATTCCATCGTGAAAAATTGAGAAAGATAATTTGGTCAGCTTCCATCATTCTTTCTTCATAGCAACACCAAGAGTAGTTGCCGTCGATGACCCAAGCTTCGTGCTTTGTGAGAAAGTTTTTCAACTCGCCCAGCATCCATTCGCGGTCACTGTCTTGCCAACCAGGTTGAAATTGAAGTGTATCCATATGCAGTTTGGGGATGGAGTAGTAGTGAGACAACTTTTCTGCTAGAGTTGACTTACCAGCACCAGAATATCCGATAATTGCGATTTTCATTTTCTACCTTTTCCTATTTTGGGACAAAAAAACAGCCTCTATGGACTGTTCCTTATTTAGCAAGTTTAGCTGAAAGACGAGCTTTGTCGCGGCTTGCTTTGTTTTTGTGAATCAAACCTTTAGTTTCTGCTTTATCGATAGCTGAGCTAGCAGCACGGAAAAGTTCTTCAGATGGGTTTGCTTCGAAAGCTTTGATAGCAGTACGCATAGCTGATTTTTGAGCTGAGTTCTTTTCGTTTTGTTTAACGTTCAATTCAGCGCGTTTGATAGCTGATTTAATGTTTGCCAATGTTCTTACCTCCATATTTACTAACTATACCATTATATCTGAAAACTTACGTTTTGACAAGGGAAAATTATTTTTTTAAGTAAATTTCATCGATTTCATGGTTCTTTGTTTTATGCAGAATCACTTCCGCACGATTTCTAGTTGGTTCAATATAATTTTGTAGATTTGTGAGATTGATACTGGTCCAGACCTGATGAGCAAAGGCCTCCACTTCCCCAATCGGCATTTGAGTAAAACGATAATAGTAGCTATCAGGGTCGTTTTGGGCTAGGCTTAGCATTTTCAAGAAACGGTCCAGATACCAACTCTCAATGTCATCCACTGCAGCATCAACATAGATGGAAAAGTCAAAGAAGTCAGTGATATAGAGACGCTCGTTTTGTGGGTTTTGAAAGACATTAATCCCCTCGACAATCACAAAATCAGCAGCTTTGACACGTTGTTTCTCTCCAGGAACGATGTCATACACTTCATGAGAATAGACGGGGATATCGACATCTTGCCCATTCTTTAGGCGATCAAGAAAATTCAGCAAGGTTTCCATATCATAACTTTCAGGAAAACCTTTGCGATTTAATATATCTTGATCCATCAAGGTTTGATTGGGATAGAGAAAACCGTCAGTTGTCACCAATTCTACAGTAGCATCAGTAACTGTACGAGAGAGAAGGATTTGCAGAAGTCGGCTAGTTGTTGATTTCCCGACAGCAACACTACCAGAAACCCCAATGATAAAAGGCTGGGATTTGCTTTCACGTTGGAGGAAAATTCCTTTTGAAAATGCCAAATCATCCTTGGTGCGCTTGTAAATATGGATAAGATGGACAAGGGGAAGATAGACATCCGTTACGTCCTGCAGACTAATCTGGTCATTGAAACTCTTGATGGATTCTAACTCTTCCTCTGTCAATGGAGGGGTTGTTTTGCGATGCAATGATTGCCAAGTATGGCGGCTGATTTTCTCAAAATGTAAAAATTCGTTGGTCATTTGTTTTCCCCTAGATATTTTGTCTATCATACCATAAAAAGCTAAAAAAATAAAGCGGTTTCTTGATGGTAGTAAGTCAATATCGTATAATAGAGGTAGATGGAGGTTGAATAATTTAATGATGAGATAGGGAATAGTTTCTGAAGAGTTATCAGTTATTAAAAGTGGGTTTTTTAGTGCGCAACTTATAGGAGGTATACAATGAAAATCTTGAGATGTTACATATTGGAACTCTGTTTTATTTTAAGTTTTACACTACCTTTTATAAGGGGAGCGAATGCGGATAATGGTAGACGCTTTGTAGAAACCTATTACGGTTTTACCTTCTTAATGGATCATCTCCTTGTAACAGTTATCTTTATCTGTTCACTTTTGATTGCTTGGCTAGTAAAAAAGCAGTGGACGAAATGGCTTGCTGCTGGTAGTTATCTATTTTTGATTTTGTGGATTGCTACAGAAGGTTATTTATTCCGTATGTCGCTAGAAGATTTGATACGACTTTGGACAAGTTTGGAAATCTTGACACAAACTTATCAGTTGGGTTTTTATCTAAACATCATATTGGGAATCCTGTTGATAATAAAGTATTTTAAGGTTAAGCAATAGTAATAAAAATGCGCCTGATTACAGACGATCTGTTTTTTCCTGACTATGATACTTTGTAGTTCCCGATAGATTGTAATATATTTCTAATAATTGAAAGAGATTGAAGAAAAGGTTTTTTGACTAGGATTCTTCAGTTTTTTTCATTTTATCATCACTTTGTAAACGACTTACAATTCAAGCCAAATTATGGTAAAATAGTTTTATGAGTAAAATGTATTATGCAGAAAATCCTGATGCAGCTCACGATATTCATGAGTTGAGAGTAGAGTTGTTGGGACAAAAAATGACCTTTTTAACGGATGCGGGTGTTTTTAGTAAGAAAATGGTTGATTTTGGAAGTCAACTCTTGCTCAAGTGCCTTGAGGTCAACCAAGGAGAAACGGTCCTTGATGTAGGCTGTGGTTACGGACCTTTGGGCTTGTCCTTGGCTAAGGCTTTTGGAGTTCAGGTGACCATGGTCGATATCAATAATCGTGCCTTGGATTTGGCGCGACAAAATGCTGAAAGAAATAAAGTAGCAGCGACGATTTTCCAGTCAAACATCTATGAACAAGTTGAAGGCAAATTTGACCATATTATTTCCAATCCTCCCATTCGAGCAGGCAAACAAGTTGTTCATGAGATTATCGAAAAGAGCAGAGATTTCTTGAAAGACGGAGGTGATTTAACCATTGTCATTCAGAAAAAGCAAGGTGCTCCAAGCGCCAAAAGCAAGATGGAAGATGTTTTTGGAAATTGTGAAATTATAAAGAAAGACAAGGGATATTATATCCTTAGAAGTGTGAAAGCATGAGAGCAGTTGATTTAATTCAAAAGAAACGAGATGGCCAAGAACTGACTTCAAATGAAATCAAATGGTTAGTAGAAGGCTATGTAGCAGGAACTGTTCCAGACTATCAAATGTCTGCCTTTGCTATGGCGGTTTATTTTAAAGGAATGACGACACGTGAGATTTCTGATTTGACGATGAATATGGTCAAGACAGGTCAAGAGTTTGACTTGTCAGCCATTGATGGGGTTAAAGTTGATAAGCATTCGACGGGTGGTGTTGGTGATAAGGTAACCTTGATTTTAGCTCCCCTTGTTGCTAGCTTTGGTGTGCCTGTAGCAAAAATGAGTGGTCGTGGACTAGGGCATACTGGCGGAACCCTAGATAAGTTGGAAGCAATCAAGGGTTACCAAGTGGAGCGCAGTCAAGAAGATTTCATTCGTCAGGTACAGGACATTGGTGTATCTGTTATTGGGCAGTCAGATCAGCTGGTTAAAGCAGACAAACTCCTCTATGCCCTCCGTGATGTGACGGCGACTGTTGACACGATTCCTTTGATTGCTAGTTCTGTCATGAGCAAGAAAATTGCTGCTGGGGCGGATGCTATTTTGCTAGACGTAACGGTCGGTGAGGGTGCCTTCATGAAGACTGTTGATGAGGCGCGCGAATTGGCTCAAACCATGGTGGAACTTGGTAAGGCAGTTGGTCGAAAGACAGTAGCAGTCATTACCGATATGAGTCAACCCTTGGGACGAGCCATTGGTAATCGTCTCGAAATCCTTGAGGCAATCGAGATTCTTCAAGGAAAAGGCAGAGAAGATATTAGCCATTTTATCTGCGAACTAGCTCAGATTATGCTTAGTTTAGCAGATGTTGAGAAAACGGTTGAAGAAGTCCGTCAACATCTTGAAAATGGCCAAGCACTGGCTAAGTTTGAAGAAATGGTAGCAGCTCAAGGCGGTGATTTAGAAGATCTCTATCGCCCAGTCAAGGTGGCGCATGTAGTAGATATCCTGGCTCAAGAGTCAGGTGTCATTTCAGCCCTTCCAGCGATGGAATTTGGTCTCTATGCCATGAGATTGGGAGCTGGTCGCGCAGTCAAGTCTGATGATTTAGACTATGAAACTGGAATCGTTTTTGAGAAGAAGGTCGGTGACTCCGTTCAAAAGGGAGAAATTGTCGCAAAAGTTTATACAAATGGAAAAATTTCCCCTCAACTAGTTACAGAATTCCAAAAATATGTTAAAATAAATGATAGAATGAAACGTTTGCAGGAAATAATTGAAATCATCTCATAAAAAGGAGAGAAATCCGAATATGAAATTAAACAAATATATCGATCATACGCTTTTAAAACAAGATGTAAGTCAAGAACAAATTGATCGTTTGCTATCTGAAGCGCGTGAGTATGATTTTGCCAGTGTTTGTGTCAATCCCACATGGGTAAAACATGCTAAAACAGGACTTGAAGGCTCAGATGTAAAGGTTTGTACAGTAGTTGGTTTCCCCTTGGGAGCGACAACTTCAGCTGTAAAAGCTTTTGAAACCAAGGAAGCCATCCAAAATGGTGCAGATGAGATTGATATGGTTATCAATGTCGGTGCTCTCAAATCAGGTAATCTTGATTTGGTTGAATCGGACATCCGTGCTGTTGTAGAAGCAAGTGGTGACAAGTTGGTTAAAGTCATTATTGAAGCTTGCTTATTGACAGACGATGAAAAGGTTGTGGCTTGCCAATTATCCCAGAAAGCAGGCGCTGACTTTGTCAAAACATCAACTGGATTTTCAACTGGTGGTGCCACTATAGAGGATGTTAAGTTGATGCGTAAAACGGTCGGACCAGATATGGGAGTTAAGGCTGCTGGTGGAGCTCGCTCATATGCAGACGCTCTTGCCTTTGTGGAAGCAGGCGCTACTCGTATCGGAACATCTGCTGGCGTTGCGATTTTAAAAGGAGAATTGGCAGATGGCGACTACTGAGTTGATTGAACTAGCAATTGAAACCAGCAAACAAGCCTATGTGCCTTATTCTCACTTTCCTATCGGAGCTGTTTTAGTAGCCAAGGATGGTAGTATTTATACGGGTGTAAACATCGAGAATGCTAGCTATTCTTTGACAAACTGTGGAGAGCGTACAGCGATTTTCAAAGCAGTTTCCGAAGGCCAAAGAGAGTTTTCAGAGTTGATTGTCTATGGACAGACTGAAAAACCTATATCACCATGTGGCGCTTGTCGCCAAGTGATGGCTGAATTTTTTGAAAAAGATCTAAAAGTGACACTTGTCGCAAAAGATAAATCGACGGTCGAGATGACGGTCGGGGAGTTACTTCCATACTCTTTTACAGACTTAAACTAGTCTGAGTCACTCTTTGAGTGACGCGGTCCTTGTGGCCAACCAATCCATACTTGCAACATCGTTGCACATCTTATTTAGGAGGTTCAGTAATGAACAAGAAACAATGGCTAGGCCTTGGTCTAGTTGCAGTAGCAGCAGTTGGACTTGCTGCATGTGGTAACCGCTCTTCTCGTAACGCAGCTTCATCTTCATCTGAAATGAAGACGAAAGCAGCAATCGTAACAGATACTGGTGGTGTTGATGATAAATCATTTAACCAATCAGCTTGGGAAGGTTTGCAAGACTGGGGTAAAGAACACAATCTTTCTAAAGATAAAGGCTTTACTTATTTTCAATCAACAAGTGAAGCTGACTATGCTAACAACTTGCAACAAGCGGCTGGAAGTTACAACCTGATCTTCGGTGTTGGTTTTGCACTTCACAATGCAGTTGAAGAGGCAGCAAAAGACCACTCTGACTTAAACTATGTCTTGATTGATGATGTGATCAAAGATCAAAAGAATGTTGCGAGCGTAACATTTGCGGATAACGAAGCAGCTTACCTTGCTGGTGTTGCAGCAGCTAAAACAACTAAAACAAAACAAGTTGGTTTTGTAGGTGGTATCGAATCTGAAGTTATTTCACGTTTCGCTGCTGGATTTAAGGCTGGTGTTGAGTCAGTAGACCCATCTATCAAAGTACAAGTTGACTACGCTGGTTCATTTGGTGATGCTGCCAAAGGTAAAACAATTGCAGCAGCTCAATACGCTGCAGGTGCAGACGTTGTCTACCAAGCAGCTGGTGGTACAGGTGCTGGTGTCTTTGCTGAAGCAAAATCTTTGAACGAAAGCAAAAATGAAGACGAAAAAGTTTGGGTTATTGGTGTAGACCGTGACCAAGCAGCAGAAGGTAAATACACCTCTAAAGATGGTAAAGAATCAAACTTCGTTCTTGTATCTACATTGAAACAAGTTGGTACAACTGTAAAAGATATTGCCAACAAAACAGAAAAAGGTGAATTCCCTGGCGGACAAGTTATTGTCTACTCATTGAAAGATAAAGGGGTTGACTTGGCAGTGACAAACCTTTCAGAAGAAGGTAAAAAAGCTGTTGAAGACGCAAAAGCTAAAATCCTTGACGGAAGCGTAAAAGTTCCTGAAAAATAATGGATAAAAGTCATTTCTTAGGAAGCGACCATCGGTCGCTTCTTTAAGAATTGAGGCAATTTTTGTCTCAATAGAACTTGTTAACACGATTAGCAGGTTTTATTGAAATAAAATAAACCTCGGAAAGGAAAAGCATATGGCACACGAAAATGTCATTGAGATGCGGGATATTACCAAGGTGTTTGGTGAATTTGTAGCGAACGACAAGATCAACTTGCAACTGCGAAAAGGTGAAATCCATGCACTTTTAGGAGAAAATGGAGCGGGTAAATCCACTCTGATGAATATGCTGGCAGGACTTCTCGAGCCAACTAGTGGTGAAATTGCGGTGAATGGTCAAGTTGTCAAACTAGATTCACCTTCTAAAGCTGCTAGTCTAGGAATTGGGATGGTTCACCAACATTTTATGTTGGTTGAGGCTTTTACAGTAGCTGAAAATATCATTTTGGGGAGTGAAATCACTAAAAATGGTGTTCTAGATATAGCTGAAGCTACTAAAGAAATCAAGGCTCTTTCTGAACGTTATGGTTTGGCAGTGGATCCTGCTGCCAAGGTGGCAGATATTTCCGTTGGTGCTCAACAACGTGTAGAAATCTTGAAGACACTTTATCGTGGTGCTGATATCCTTATCTTTGACGAACCGACAGCCGTATTGACTCCTTCAGAGATTGATGAGTTGATGGCTATCATGAAAAACCTTGTCAAAGAAGGAAAATCCATTATTTTGATTACCCATAAACTGGATGAGATTCGTGCGGTATCCAATCGAGTGACGGTTATTCGTCGTGGGAAATCAATCCAGACGGTTGAGATTGCAGGGGCAACCAATGCAGACTTGGCAGAGATGATGGTAGGACGTTCTGTCTCCTTCAAAACGGAGAAACAGGCACCACAACCAAAAGAAGTAGTCTTGTCTATCAAAGACTTGGTTGTTAATGAAAACCGCGGTATACCAGCTGTGAAGAATCTTTCTTTGGATGTTCGTGCTGGTGAAATTGTTGGTATTGCAGGTATTGATGGCAATGGTCAATCTGAACTCATTCAAGCCATTACAGGCCTTCGTAAGGTTGAGTCTGGTAGTATTGAATTAAAAGGCAAATCAATCGTAGGGATGCACCCTCGACAAATTACGGAACTCAGTGTGGGGCATGTTCCTGAAGACCGCCACCGTGATGGTTTGATTTTGGATATGATGATTTCAGAAAATATCGTTCTTCAAACCTACTACAAAGAACCACTCAGCAAGAATGGTATCTTAAACTATGCGAATATCACTTCACATGCCAAAAAATTAATGGAAGAATTTGACGTCCGTGCGGCGAGCGAATTTGTCCCAGCAGCAGCTCTTTCAGGGGGAAATCAACAAAAAGCGATTATCGCTCGTGAGATTGATCGTGATCCTGATCTCCTTATCGTCAGCCAACCAACTCGTGGTTTGGATGTCGGTGCCATTGAATATATCCACAAACGCTTGATTGAAGAACGTGATAACGGAAAAGCTGTGCTTGTTGTCAGCTTTGAATTGGATGAGATTTTAAATGTTTCAGACCGAATTGCTGTTATTCATGATGGGAAGATTCAAGGTATTGTGTCGCCAGAAACGACTAACAAACAAGAACTTGGTATCTTGATGGCAGGTGGAAACTTGGGAAAGGAGAAGGATGATGTCTAAAAAGTTACAACAAATTTCGGTTCCCTTGATTTCCGTATTCTTAGGAATCTTGCTCGGAGCCATTGTCATGTGGATTTTCGGCTACGATGCTATCTGGGGTTATGAGGAGTTGTTCTATACAGCTTTTGGTAGTCTCCGTGGGATTGGTGAAATTTTCCGTGCCATGGGTCCTCTTATCTTGATTGGTCTGGGGTTTGCAGTTGCTAGTCGTGCAGGTTTCTTTAACGTTGGGCTTCCTGGTCAGGCACTAGCGGGTTGGATTCTTAGTGGTTGGTTTGCTTTGTCGCATCCGGACATGCCACGCCCAATGTTGATTTTAGCGACCGTAGTAATTGCTTTGATTGCAGGTGGGATTGTAGGTGCTATTCCAGGTATTCTCAGAGCTTATTTAGGTACATCAGAGGTTATCGTAACCATTATGATGAACTATATTGTTTTGTACGTAGGGAATGCCTTTATTCATTCTTTCCCGAAAGACTTTATGCAAAGTACAGATTCAACGATTCGTGTTAGTGCCAACGCCACATACCAGACACCATGGTTATCAGAGTTGACAGGTAATTCTCGTATGAATATCGGGATCTTCTTCGCCATCATTGCTGTTGGCGTGATTTGGTTCTTGCTCAAGAAAACGACTCTCGGTTTTGAAATCCGTGCAGTGGGGCTCAATCCCCATGCTTCAGAGTACGCTGGTATTTCAGCAAAACGTACAATCATTCTATCAATGATTATCTCTGGTGCTTTGGCTGGTCTTGGTGGAGCTGTCGAAGGTCTTGGAACTTTCCAAAACGTTTACGTTCAGGGATCATCATTAGCTATCGGATTTAACGGGATGGCAGTTAGTTTGCTTGCTGGAAATTCACCAATTGGGATTCTCTTTGCAGCCTTCTTATTTGGTGTTCTACAAGTTGGTGCGCCAGGTATGAACGCAGCGCAAGTTCCGTCTGAGCTTGTTAGCATTGTAACAGCGTCCATTATCTTCTTTGTCAGTGTTCACTACATTATTGAACGCTTTGTCAAACCTAAAAAACAAGTTAAAGGAGGTAAGTAAGGATGTCTATTACAACATTACTCACCCTCTTAGTCTCTTCGATGCTGATTTACTCAGCACCACTTATTTTTACGAGTATCGGAGGAGTTTTCTCTGAACGTGGTGGTGTCGTTAACGTCGGTCTTGAAGGAATTATGGTTATGGGAGCCTTTTCTGGGGTTGTCTTTAACCTTGAATTTGCAGAACAACTTGGAGCAGCGACTCCTTGGATTTCCTTGTTAGTTGCTGGTGTCGTGGGAGCTATTTTTTCCCTCATCCATGCAGTCGCTACAGTTCATTTCCGTGCGGACCATGTTGTCAGTGGTACAGTATTGAACTTGATGGCTCCTGCTCTAGCAGTTTTCTTGGTTAAAGTTCTTTATAACAAAGGACAAACGGATAACTTAAGCCAGACTTTTGGACGTTTTGATTTCCCAGTTTTGGCAAATATCCCAGTGATTGGTGATATCTTCTTCAAATCAACAAGTCTACTTGGTTACTTGGCCATTGCCTTCTCATTCCTTGCTTGGTTTATCCTCTTTAAGACCCGCTTTGGTCTTCGCCTTCGCTCCGTCGGTGAACACCCTCAGGCAGCAGATACCTTGGGGATCAATGTCTACAAGATGCGATATTTAGGGGTTATCATTTCAGGTTTCCTAGGTGGGATTGGGGGAGCGATTTATGCTCAATCCATTTCAGTTAACTTCTCAGTGACAACTATTGTTGGTCCTGGATTTATCGCTCTTGCGGCGATGATCTTTGGTAAATGGAACCCAATCGGTGCGATGCTTTCTAGTCTCTTCTTCGGACTTTCACAAAGTTTGGCCGTTATCGGTTCTCAATTACCTTTCCTACAAGGAGTGCCAGCGGTTTACCTTCAAATCGCACCTTATGTCTTGACCATCCTTGTCTTGGCAGCCTTTTTTGGAAAAGCAGTTGCACCTAAGGCAGACGGTATCAACTACATCAAGTCAAAATAAGCATACAAAAAAACGTCAGTTCTGAACTGCCCCCCAAAAGTTAGACAGAAAAAATCTAACTTTTGGGGTGTTTTTATTATGAAATTGAATTATGAAGATAAAGTTCAGATCTATGAACTTAGAAAACAAGGATATAGCTTAGAGAAG
>CAJNDC010000015.1:0-36224 GCA_905221415.1 bacterium | reverse complement strand
ACCCCTTGACCAACGGACCTGAGCTTTTCAACTCTTTCTATTATACCGACTTTTCCTACTTTGTCAAGATCTTTTTTACCTCTGAGTGTGTCTGTTTTTGGGAGAAAATGAAAAATCACCAAGAGAACGGAAATAAAAGACCGAAACTTTCAACTTTTTCCTGTTCCAGTCTTGATTTATTGTTCTTTTGATGATACAATAGCTTTAAACTGATTGAACAAGTAAGGGTTGTTTAATCGGTAAGGCGAGAGGTGTGTCCGCACCTTTCGTCTTTTCTTCGTGTTTTTAACTAACTTTATTATACCATATTTCAGATATTAATCAAGCATTTTCCCAAACTTTTTTCTAAAATGCTTGACAAATCATGGTTTCATCTGATTTTCAATCCCTTTCATCGGTAAGAGCTCCCCAATACTTCGGTTTTCGGTTTGAGCGATTGACCTGTGGTAGTGTATAATCTGATTTTTGAGTATGTTGAAAGTGACCAGGATAATCTTTTTCCTGGTCTTTTATTGTTTGGTAGGATTTCCTCCACTCTCCGAAAAAGAGGTCTCTCAATTCTCCTGTATGGTTTAAAAGAATGGTTTGGCTCATAGTATCAGCGCCTTTCTCACTCCAATACATACCTCTATTTTTCATTCGATACGTCACTTTGCGATGCTGAGATTCCATGATACCAATACCCTTGCTACTGAGTCCAAAGTTCTCAGGATGGTCAGTATATTTAAAGTTTTTCAGAAGTTGTCTTCTGAAGCGTTGAAAAGACTCTAATTTTTTGTCTGATTTAATCAAAGATTCAGCTGTATCAAGTACCGTTTTTAGCAAACCCTTATCTCGGCTCTTGACCGCTTTAAAGGCTTGTTTGGTCAGCTCTAAAGTAAAAGTACATAAATTCTTTTTCAGGGATTGATTCACGTGAAAAGCATCCCAAAAGTGCAAATGCTCTTTAGGCTTAAAAGCACTAACTAAGTCCTTAAAGTCCGTAGGAGAATAGCCTTTACCACCTTCAGAATTAGTCACAATGACCGTATCGGGAGTAATTTCAAAATGCCTAGTCAACAAATCTATTAGTCTACCTTTGACTTTATGATAGCGTGTAGAGATAACTTCTATCTTGTCTTTTAAGATATTCCTCTTCCCCTTCTTGCTTCCAGTATAGACGACAAAATGACTTAACTCAATAGACTTCTTTTTCCTGTCAGGCATTGCCTGTTTGACCCAAACCCCATCACCTTCAATATAGACTTTCTTTGCTCTCACTTTGTCCTGATTATCTTCAGACCAGTCTGAAGCTGACAAGTAGTCGTACTCCTCTTTTTCAGCTAGGAGTTCACCTGCCACGTCTAAAGCGTGCTGAACTGTATTCTTGGTGATATAGATTTCCTTTAACATTTCCATCACCGATACAACTTTACGATAGGGCATAAAATTAGCAAGCTTGGTCACCTGGTAAAGTAGCTCCTGAGAAAACCTCGACCTTGGTTCTAGTCCTAGCTTTTCATCAACAGGGATTCGGATGGTATCATCTTTCTTCCATCTGCTACGTGAAAAGGTCATTTCTCCAAAAGAAAAAATAACTGTCCGCTCTTTTTGATTGATTCTTTTGTACCCCTGCGCACGCATACTAGGGGCAATGAATTTTTCATAGTTTTCAATCATCTTCAGAAAAGCCCGTTGATTATTTTGGTTCAACTGCCTTGAAAATTCTCTTTCGTCTAACACGGTTATATCCATTTTTGTCACCTCAATCATCGCTACCGCCTATTATACCCCAAAAACAAGAAAAGAAAAAAGACCTCTCCAAACGGAAGAGGCTATATTTTTATAGTGATTTTAACATTGGCTTATATCATGATTTTAATAGTGATAAAAATCAATATCTAAAGTGATAAACCTTGGTCTTTTTGGTTCTTTGGAGCGGATGCAGTTGGTAAAACCTCTTGATACATTTTCTTTAGAGATAGCTCATGTTGACCACCTAACAATAGATTTTCAAAAAATCTATCCAAGTATTCAGGATTTTTCTTCAGCAATTTTGCATTGTCCAAAACCAGGGCATCCCTGAAGTAACGTGCATTCTCTTTGAACGGGCTATTATCAACTTCAAAGCCTAGTGAACGTAGGTACTTAATCATGAAGACCGTAACAGTTCGGGTGTTGCCCTCTCCGAACAGATGGATTTGCCAAATTCCCGATACAAACTTTTTCAAGTGCTTGACCATTTCTTCAGGTATCTTCCCTCGATAGTCAAATTGTGACTCCTGGTCAAAATCATAGGTTAAACTATCCGAGATAGTTTGATAATGGTCATAGATAACGCTATCTCCCTCTAAAATCGGCTCTTTTTTAGTGATGTTATAATGGCGATATTCTCCTAAAGGGATACCTTGACTTAGAACGCCAAAGAATAGCTCTTTATGGATTGATTTTAGAGTGGTTGGGGCAAACTTGAAGGCGTTGCTTGATAACAGCTCTACAATCCTTAAAGAGACAATATCAGCTTCTTTCGTGCTATCATCGGTCTCTTCATGGTATTTGGTAATTTGGTCATAAATTTGTTGATACTCAATCTTACCTTCAATCTGCTCTTTAGCCAATTCAACCATATAGCGTGATGGCTCAAGACCGTCCACTTGCTGAAGACCAAAGCCAGTCTGCCATAAGTCAAGTTTAGTCTGATAGGAGAGGTTGGGGTTATCAATTTCATAGGTTGGTTGCATAGGTCACCTGCTTAAATAATATTTATAGGAATTTTTATCATGATTTTAATAGTGATTAAAACATTGACGATTATTCTTCATAACTCTCAATCCAATTATCAAGGAAAGTTGATGCTCCGCTATATCCTGCTTGCTCCGCAATCCTATCTAGCTTTTCTCGATTTTGGGGCTTCAAGGTGAACTGATAAGGATGTTTGGTCTTCCCTGATGGACGACCTGCTCTTCGCCCTTGTGATTTTGCCTTAGGGACTGACGGTAGTGTCTCGCCTAACGCTTTACTAATTTTGTCCTTTTTGATTTCAAAAGCCATTGCATACCTCTTTTTAAATAGCTATTTATATCATGATTTTAATAGTGATAAAAATATTGATTAAAATCATGGTTTTTATATTGATTGATATTAGGAGTTATCCGACACGGTCTGAATTTGGATAAGTGTTTCTTCCAAAGCTGAAAAGAAAGCCTTGTGTTCGTTTCGTGATGTTTGGTCAGCCATGATGTCAATAACAGTATTGTATTTTGATGCACGGTTAAACAATTCCTTTTGAGGAATTTGACCAACAACATTGTCATCATTTTCAAGGACAGATAACAACTCTTTCGATTTTGCCGTATTATGCTTTATCATGTTAGGCAAAAAGTATAGTTTAGCAGTAATTAGAGACTCACGGCTTGGACGGACAATTTCTGTTTTTCTGTACTCGTCAAGACGGACTTCAAGATTTTGTTTCGCTTCAAAAGCAAAATCGCTTGGCGTAATAGGACTGAAAAGAGCATGACTAACAGCGATAGCATTTCTTGTAGCAATCCCGAAGTCAGGTCTGCAATCTAAAATCACATAGTCGTACTGTGCCAGGTTCTTTGCTTCCAGGTTTTCACCTAGCCAGTCATACAGAAACATATTCTGATTAGGATTGGTTTCAAGTCTTCTTTCAGCTTCATCTAGTCTCATAGAACCAGCAATTAAATCAATGTTAGGCGCAACCGATAAAATGGTCACGTCTCCTGAACCAGTAAAGACATTGGCAACCGTTCCTGAATCCTCGTAAACGTCATAAAAGTGTGTTAGGTTGCTTTGATGGTCTAGGTCAATAAATAAAACCCTATGATCTTTACTAGCTAAATACTGACCAGTTAGAAGAGCTAAAGTGGTTTTACCGACTCCACCCTTGATGGCAACAAAACTAAGTAATTTCATTTATTTTTTTCTCCCTCCTTTTTCTATACTTCTATTATAATATAAATCATGATATAAATCAATATAAAAATCATGATTTTAATCAATATTTTTATCACTATTAAAATCATGATATAAATCACTATCTTTTTATCTGATATTTTTCACGGTAACGTCTGAAAGTACGCTCGTTAATCCCTGTAAGACCTGCCACATCTTTATCAGACATTCCTGATAAGTACAGTTCAAAGGCGTGTTGTAAACGGCTATCATCTTTAGCAAAGAGAGATTTACGCCCTTGATATTTACCTTGATTTTTGGCAATGACAATTCCCTGTGCTTGACGCTCCTTTATCCGTTCTCTTTCAGCTTGTGCCTGGTATTTGTAGAGTTCTAAAATCAAGTTATTCAATAGCCGTCTCAAGTTATCATCTTCAATCCCTCGAAGGGTTGGGAGGTTGAGAACTTCCAAAGTTGCCCCTTTGATCTGAATTTCATTCATGACCTCCGTCAGCTCCTTATTATTCCTTCCTAGCCGTTCCAGCTCAGTCACGACCACTATATCCCCTTCTCGGATATACTCTAGCATAACTTGTAATTGTGGACGGTCTTTGCTTGCTCCACTGATAACCTCCTGGAAAAGTTTATCCACGTGCTTCAGTTGCTCCAGCTGCCTAGCCATGTTTTGGTCTGAAGCGCTAATTCTAGCATAGCCAATTTTAGCCATTTTTACCTCCTTATTTTGCCGAACTCTATTGTCCTTATGCTTTATTCTAGTTGTTGAGATCCCATATAACGTACCTCAACTTCATAATATTCAAATTCCTCTTTGTATATATAAGGAGCTGTTGCTTTATTTACTGGAATAATCTGAAAATCAGATAATATTTTCATTGTTTTTTTATTTCTATGGAACATGTCATCATAAGACACTACCAAATCGATCCTAATGGAATAGTATTCTCGCCCTGTCTTCAAAAAAAGATAGTTAGGTAAGGAAATAATAATGTCTGCGGACTCATTAACCAAAATCTCACCTAAAGATAAAGGACTACTTGTACCAATATACAAATAGCTGTTTTCGTCCCAGTCTACCTCCCTTATTCCTGCATGGTCTAGAGATACTTCAATAGCTTCTCCTCTTCCCTTATTTTGAAATATTAAATGAAAGTCACTAGTATCTTCCATTTGCTTATAAAAAAGCTTCTCCTTCTGCATTTTAAATTCATCACCATTAAATGAATGAAACGGAAATAAGATTTTAAGCTCACGCCTACCCATAAAACCATTATATTCAGTCTCAACTGAATTTAGCTTCAAAATAGGTTTATACTTAATTTCATCATCTTTTCTGGCTTGTTCTGATTGATAATTCAATGTGACAACCAAACCTATTAACGTTATGAGCGCTCCTAAAACAGCACCATAGAAGGACAACAAATCTCCCGCCGTCCACTCAGCTGCTAGCAAACCTATAGAGTCAATTTTAAAGGATAGATTGATAAAGAACGGTATTACAAACAAAATAACAATAGCAATAATAATTTTTGATAAATCTTTCTTTTTCATGGCAATAAAACCTTTTTCTATTTTGTTAAATCTTCTTTAGTTTCAATTTTACCATATAGACTCTGATTTGTTCTTCTTGCTTCAGCGTTACGTTCTAATTTTTCATACTGAGTAAAGTCTTTAACGATGCTATCAAACTTATCTTTCAGACCTTTTCGCTCGACGGAGACCTCAATCACTTGTTTTTCAATATCTTTTGGATCTACTTCAGAAGATATTGAATACTGCTCTAAAACCTGATAAGCAGCTTTTGCATCGATAGGGTTTTCCAAATGAATATCTTCCAGAGCAGAGGCTATCTTATTGAGTCGTTCAATTTTATCATCTAAACGTTTGAGAGATTGTTGCGTTTCTTCAATCTGTTCAATGAAACGATCTCTTAAATCATGAAACTGGTCTGAGTCAGAGATATTGTGACTGACAAGATAATTATATTCCTTGACTAACTGTTCCAATTTTGAAATATTAGGATTTTTAGTCAGCACATATTCGCCGCTCTCATAAGCCAGTTGATTGATTAAAGTTGAACCTTTCATAAACTTATTGCTAGTAGAATTATCAGGATTGATGAAATAGAAAAAGTCAGATTTTTTGATAAAAATATCAAAGCTGCCATCTTCTTGTTTATCAATCAGCCGGTTAGGAATTTTTACAGTTCCCTGGTTTGCTATCCCGTATTGGATTTGTAGATAGATACCTGAGTCTGTCTCGTACTCGACTTGCCACGGTTCAATCTTGACCCTCTTTTCAAAGTCCTCAGCTTTTTCTGCTTGCAGCTTGTCATACTCAGTTTTGATTTTTTCTAAAGGATGAACAATTTCATTCTTTGCCAGACAATCCCTAATTTGTTCTAGAGAGTACCGTCCTTTTTGGATAAGGTACTGTCTCTAGTATTCCTCTTTTGCTCTTGATCTAGCAATTTGTATTTTGCATACTTCCCAGAAAAGTCAATCGCTAAATTTAAGGCTTTTGCTTTATTCTGAAAATCGTCTAAGCTGGTTGAGTGTTTGAGTAAGAACTCAAGCCTAGACTTAATTTCTAATTTGAATGAATTTTCTCTACGATAAACTGCGTATTCTTTGTGACCAAAAGGATTTTTTACAGCTATAATACTAGCACCAGCAACGTCCGCATGTTTATCAGAAATTTTCTCTAAGGCACTCTTGGTTTTTTTCTGCCAACGAAATTTATTAAGCGTAATCGAATTAGTTGAATTGATATAAATGTGATTGTGCAGATGGCCTTTATCTAAATGAGTAGCAATGACAAACTGATGACTTCCACCTGTCAGCTCAAGTGCTGTTTTCCGTCCAATTTCATGGACTTGCTCTGGTGTTAGATTATCTTCTGGAGAAAAGGACTGAATGACATGGTGTGCCAAAACATCCGTCTTTACCAATTCTTCGTTATTGATAGGTCTACCTTTTTCTAAATTGGCTAATTGTTTTAATTGCATAAACTCAGAATAAGCTGCTTCTATATCAATAACCAAATGACCAGAAACTAGCTGTGAAACTGGTTGACCATTAACAATTTTGATAGGAAAATTCAAGTCAGGATCTAGTAATTCTTTTCCAATCGTTTTCGCTCCATTTTCAATATATTTAATCCCTTCTGCTAATTTGTTGACGGATTTTATCTGTTTGACTTTTGTCACAACCATTCTTTTTATCCCCTCCTTTCCTTCAAGATTTTTTCAATTTGTGTGATTTCTCTACTGAAATTTTCATCCATCAATCGCTTAACTTCTGTCAATGCTGTTTGAATCGTTTGGAAATTTTCTAAGCTAACAACTTCATTTGTGTTGACATATTTTGCAAGCTGATTGACGTTTGTTCCAATCCTATTTATCTCCGTTCTTAGTTTGATCAACTCCGAATAATCAACCGTAATCACCTCACCCGTTAAAAGCATATAGCGGGCGTAAGTGTTAAAATTTTTGAAATGGTGGTTTGACATTCTACGCTTTATCAACTCATTTTCTTCAGGAGTGACTCGCATTTTCTTCTGAATGTTGCGATACAATTTTTTCTCATCACTCATAAATTATCCTTTCCAATTTTCTTGACAACTTGTTCCATCCCCTCTATACTTTTCAAACTGGCAAGCATAGCAAGGTGGTACCACCTTACGATTTTTAAAAGAATTTTCCAAACCCAAAAACTGGCAATTTTGCCAATTTGGGTTTGGTTCATCTTTTAAAGTTTTGGGGAAATCCCCAAGCCCCTTATCTATCCTTTCAAACATCAGTTGAGCAGTACCTGCTCAATCAATCCCACTTTCAAAGATTGGTACTCTTCGTCTGAAAGAGAGTCCAAATAAGAAATCGTCTCCGCATATTCTTTCGCTACATCGGGGTCAATTTCTTTCAGTTCATCCGCATCTTCATCTAAAAGCGCAATAGCTTTTCTACGTTTAGCAGCGATAAAATTTTCATTTCTTGTATAGCATTCGTCCTCAAAATAAAACAGATTCAATAACAAAGTTGTTTCAATGGTATCATTCATTCTTCTTCCTCTTTCTTTTTTCTGCGGTTCATAAATCCTTCCGATAATTGAGCAACAAGGTCATTTATAGGTTCATCTCCTTGTCGCTCTTCTCGGATTTTTTTAGTTGGTCTTTCGCCTCGCTTTTCTCTTTTTCTTGAGTTGTTTTTTCTTTTGTTTCCTCTTTAAAGCGATTGATTTTTTCTTGAAAAGCGTCTTTTGTCAATTCCTTACTTTGATATTTTTCAAGAGCTTTATCTATTTTTGAAATTAAGTTATTTGCTTCTTTTTGAACAATCTTGATTTGCGCTTCAAGGTCAGACAACCCTTCTGGATCTTGTGACCAAGAAGCCAAGTAGCCGAAACTGTATTCACTGGTGTCTAATCCATAATGACTGGAGACCACAAAAGCCACCGACTCCGCTTGTAATTCTCTTGTACTTTTCGACAAAGGATTTTCCAGCAATCTATCAACAGTATGTAATTCAGAATGTGCCATTTCATGAAAAATTGTTTTAAGAGTTTGTTGCTCAGACATCCCTTGCTTAATCACAATTTCATTGTTGTTTACGGAATAAAAACCGTTAGAGCCTTTGGTGTCTTTGCTAAATGAAAGGGGAACACCATTAGCTTCAGATACCTCTTTAGCTGACTTGTAAAGATTGCCATAATCCTCATAAGTCCCCTCAAGTTCATAGATTGGTTTGGGTAATTCTTTTCCATTTGTTTGTGAGACATCAAAGACTGGGACAAGTTTGAAAGACATGAATGTTTGTTCATTTCCATTCTCATCTAAGAGTGGTTCATTAGTTTTAGGGTCTCGTCTTTTTAGAGTTATAGGGGCAAAAATCCGTAATGACTTTTCTCCCTTATTGACACTTCTCTCAAATTCATCCTTCCACTTTTTGAAGGATGCCACGTGAGAAGCTTCAGGGTTTTGCATTAAAATCAACTGAATATTTCTCGGTGAGTAATTGTGAAATTTACTCATTGTGGTCAAGTATTGTTTGTAAGTGTCAGACTGAAAATAGTCTTTAACGCCATCCTTCAAAAGTTGAGAAAGCCCTTTACTGTCTTTTGCCTGAATCAGTTCAGCAACGCTTTTTTGTGGTTCAGGTGAAGGTTGATTTTGATTATTTGGATGATTGCTGTCAATCGGGTTTGACCCATAACTGACCTCTTCCTGGTCTGACTTTCCGTCACCGTCTGTGTCAGCATTAAAAGGACTTGTCCCTTGAGCTTTTTCAACTTCATCAGGAATACCATCACCATCTGAATCACGTTCAAGCTCTTCTTTTCGTGCTTCAGCTTGTTTTTTCTCTTCATCTTCTCTGAGAATTTGCTCAAAGCGATTTCTCAAATTTGGTTCATTATTGTCTGCCATAGCTAGACCTCCATTTTGTAAATTTGGTTCATCTTTAAAAGGTTCAAAATCTTTATTTTGTCGCAATATATCAAGCATTGCTTGTCCATTATCTTTAACAAATTCAGGATTGATTGACATTGTTTTGATGCTGTCGTCTTTCTCAACAAAGACCCCTAATATCGTTTTTTCTTGATTTAAAGTATCCAGTTCAATGTTGAGCGTTCGGCTAGGCTTCAGCAATGTTGCAGGGAAGGTTGAGTTATCATCCGTCCGAAAAGCTAAAAGAATATCTTTATCGTCTGAACGAATAGCACTTGAAACATCTAACCGCCCCATCTTCTCAACGGAAGATAAATCATCAAAGACAAAAGAATCTGACTCAAAGATTTCAGGGAGCATAGGGAGTAATTTTGCCTTATCTCTAAAGCCAATCCCAACTGTTAAATTTGCAAAATCGCCTTTTCCTGAAGCTACGTCTTCAATGAATTGCTCTGATAAATTTTCAGCCCACTCATGATAAACAGGAGCAATCCCTGTCAAGTGCATCCAATGCCTTTTTTCAAAATCCACCTGAAGCATCTGAACGTCTTCTTTATCCTGGTAAAAATACGTGACCTTACTATCAGCCAACTCATTAAGATACCAGTCAGCCGATTTTTGAAATTCTTCAGCGTAACGATTGAGATACCTCAAATCTTTATCAGTCGCATAATGATAGCCATTTCTAAGCCCAACACTTGACTCTTTTGACCTATCAATGTTAAAATATAATTGAACATTGGCAGGAAAATCAGGTTGAGTCTTTGACTCTTCAGGCTGTGGTGCTGTCCTTGAAGGTTCGCCTTCTAAATAACCGGAATTGCGATTGATTAGTTCGCCCCCAATGTTATTAAGTGGCTCTTGACTTCGGTCAAGGGCTTTTTCTTTGCTCTCCTTCAGGTAATCATTCCAGTCCATCTTGTCCTGACTTTCCAATCTCGGGGGGAGATCTGGAGTCAATCCAATTTCTTTATTGGTCAACCGCTCAATAAAGGCGTGACCTGCTTCATCATTATCAACTGCAAGGGTAATTAAGTCCTGGTTCTTTCCATCCTTAAAAAAAGTGCTTAATTTAGCTGTTTTAGCGAGGAAGGAAGATTTTTTCTCCTGGTCAACCTCATCATCAAGTTCACCAACTTCAGACAAGAGTTCTGCCACGTGACGACTCACCGTTGATTCTTTTAAGCCATCCATCGCAACCAGGCGGACATCTTCAAGACTATCCTTGTGAAGCTCATAATAGCTCATCAAATCAATAGGAGCTTCCGCAAAAACTAATCGTTTAGGTGTTCCAATATCAACGTGCATTCCCGTCATACCATCAGAAGCCCTCATAATCTGTTTTAAGCGCCCTCTCTCGTAAAGGTCATGATTTTCCTTAATACCTTGAAGAGAAGCGCCTATAACCTCTCCTTGGTTGTCTAAACTCTTGAAAATAATGACAGGTTCATAGTAGTCCCCTGTCTTTTTAGTTGCTTGTGATAAGACGTTTTTTTCTACGAAAAAATCGATCGTCTCATCAGACAAGCCCCTGACATCCTTCAGATATTCCCTGGCTTCTATGAACTTAGTTTCATAAGGCTCAAGGTAATAGCTGAAGGGTTCTTTTTCAGGAACGTTGGTCACATCGACCACGTCAAAACTACCTTCTTCCAAGAAGTGTTTTGCTTGCTTAAAAGAAAGCTTCTCCCCTGTCAATTCTTCCTGAACGACTTGAACCATTTTAATCACATCACCGCCATTGCTACGGGCAAACCAATTGAAATAGTTTTCCCTAACATTGATAGTGAAAGAGTCATGTTCTTCCCAAGTGTAAGTATAGCTTCCTGTTCGCTGTAAACTCATG
This sequence comes from bacterium, assembly GCA_905221415.1. Taxonomy (GTDB): domain Bacteria; phylum Bacillota; class Bacilli; order Lactobacillales; family Streptococcaceae; genus Streptococcus. Next base: position 25,021 of record CAJNDC010000015.1, on the reverse strand, counting down.
CCCAGGCTTTCTGCCACTTTTAGAATTGACAGGGCTTTGAGTTCTTCAATACTCGCCATCTATCCTGCTCCTTACCTCTATTTCTTCCTGAAGCAAGCTATCAATATTAGCTTTTAAGTAAATCAGCTTTTCCTTAGAAGGTTCAATCTCCTCAACTTCAAGCACTCCTCTATACCGTTTAGGGTAGCTAAAAAGCTGTGTAGAGACTGCTTGACAATCTTCAACGTCTAACGTCTTAATCAAGATGCTGACAAAGTCATTTAAGACCTCCCCCTGGTTGCTCTTTCCAGTCACTTGATGCTCAAGTGCAAACTGTTTGAGTGCTTCCGCCATCGTTGGCATCTCAACGACTGAAAAGAGGGTATCAAAGTAGCCTATCCCCCTCATATTAGTTGTTTGTGTCATGTTTCCTCCTTTTACTCAAAATACAAAAGAAACCTGGTAGGCAATCCTAACAGGTTTTCTTTTGGTTAAGCCACTTCCTCAAATGGTAATTTTACTTCTAGCACCTTTGCGCTAGTTGTTTCTATCACCCTATCATGGTTGACGTTGGCATCCCAGTCATCCATATCAGACATGGAACGGATATAACGATACCAGTTCGTATCACTTGGACTATTCGCCAGTTCTTTAGCACGTGGATGCTGAAGAACGTTAGTTTTCTTATCTCTGAAGACATTTTGTTTAGAGATAAAGATTAAGGCTTCATCAACCCCAATACGAGCCACCTCATCAGGTGTGAGAAGGTCACGCTGAATGGTTTGAATAGACTGACTGCTTGACCCTTGCGTTCCTCTTGTTTGCGACTGATTCTTAACATTGATAGTCTGCTTACCGCTTCGCATTGAGAAATAGTTCATTGTTTCCTTATCATTCGTCCCCAAGTAAACTAGGGTAGCACAGTTATTGAATATGGTCTCCCATTGGTCTTTATAGAGTGCCTTCAATTGACTGATGGCTTGAATGATAATATCAATTGAAATCTCACGGGAGCGAACTGAAGAAAGTGTTTCCGTGAAGTTTGGGAAACGTCCAAAGTTGGCAAACTCATCTAAGATAAGTCTGATATGTGACAAGTCTTCAGGTTTGCACGTTGGATGGTCTCCCTGAAGGATTTCATCCGCTGTCTTTGGTAGCTGCCTAAACATCATGGTAAACATAGTCGTTGCAATAAAGTTGAAAGACTTATCTGTTTCAGGAATAGCGATAAAGACGGCTGTTTTTTCAGTCTGCCATTTTCCATTTCCATTGAGTCACGGGCGGTCAGGTTTCTAACCGCATCATGGTCAAAGACGGCAAAACGTGAAGAAACAATAGATAATAAAGACGTCATTGTTTTGCCTTCAAAGTTGCTATTAAACAATTCCCACTGCCTATTAGCATAGTTCCCAGGCATTTCTTCTTCTAATTCTTCAAACAGTCTTTCAACCACGCTTGGAGTATCTTCATCCTCACGCTTGATATTTCTTAAAAGGTCTGCAACCTGAGCGATATTTGGCTCATACTTCTTCAGGACTTTTCCGTCAAAGTAGAGATACCCAATCAACGCCCTCATCAAAAGCATTTCAGCCTGATTCCAAAAATCCTCACCTGTGTTATCTGACCGTCTTGTCCCTGCGATAATCGCTTCAGCAACTCTATCAATATCTAGCTCATCGTGCATATAGTGAAAGACGTTGAACTGATTAGAGTTGGTCAGATTGACCAAGTCAAAGACTTTGATTTTGTAGCCGTGGTCTTCAAACATTTTTCCTGTCTCACGGACAAGAAGACCTTTCGGGTCAGTGATAACAAATGAACTATTCATTTGCATCAGGTTAGGTTTCACAAAGGTGAAAGTTTTCCCGTCCCCTGGTAAACCGACTGTCAGCGTGTTCTTGTTTAATTGACGGTTGAAAGGAAGGCGTTTATTGAAAAGTCCCATTCGTCCATTTTGACTGAAAATCATATCATTTTCAGGCTCTTTATCCCGAAAAGAAGCTATTTCCTTGTTCGTGGCGTACCGTGCCGACCCGTATTCCTCCCCGTAGCGGTAGCGCCCTTTGTCGCCAACTCGAAAGTAAAACATCAAGACAACAAAGAGAGCTAAACCGCCACCATATAGACTAGCTTGAGTGAAGTTAAAGTCAATAAAAGACTTACTTGTCCAATTCTCCATCATCCAATCCAAACGGGCATTATCTATAAAGGTAACTCCTTCAGTTGCAGGTGCTATGTCATAAAGCTTGACCAACCAATGCACCGCATAGCAAAGGATAAGACCCACAATCAAATAAGGGAGAAAGCGACGTTTTTTCTGTTCTGTAACCATCTATAACCCCTTTTCATCTTTCGCAATAGCCTTCTTAGGCGTTGGTGTTTTAACCTTATCTTTAGTTTTGATTTCTGCGGTAACCTTTTTCTTGTAGTAAGTCAATTTTTCCTTTAAAGTCATGGTCTTTGGTGTTTTGATAAGATTTTTAGTAAGTTTTTCTGCCTTTTCAGGTTCGGTTAAATCATTGATGACCCCTTTGAAACTTGCTTCTAAGGCTTGCACGTTCTTTGCATCAATTGCTATTGTACTTGTACCGTTACCATTATCTTTTATAGAAAAGCCAACTTCATACCCCTTTAAATATTCTTCAAGACGTTCAGAGTTCAGTTCAGAGTTCAGAAACGTTTCAAAATGTTTTGTTTCCTTTGTTGCCATAAACTGATTCCAGTTGGTTTTATCCGTATATGTCTTGTTTTCAAGATAGTGATTAAATTTGTGATACGATTCTTCAAGTGCATAATACATTGATTTTAGAAGCATTTCGCCTGTTAATTTATATATATCGGCTACTTTCATTCCTATTCTCTCCTGATCCATTTTTATCCTCCTTTCTAAAAAAAAGCACTCAAAAGAGTGCTTTTATCTTATTCCTTAATTTGAACGTTTCTTTAGGAAAAAACTAATGACGATAGCCAATAATCCAAAACCTGCAAGTGTTAGTAATATACTTTCTTTAAGACCAGTATTTGGAAGGGTTTTGAGCTTCCCATCTTTGTCAGTAACAGAGATAGTCTTATCTTCATTAACTGTTCCCCCAACTATCTCAGGCGCTACTACAGAGCCATCTGAGAGAACAACGTTGCCGTTCTGAGTGCTTACAATTGAAGCACCTGTTTCTGTCTGTACTGGTGCGCTAGGAGACACTTCTTGAACAACCTGACCTGTTACTTGCGACGTTGTTCCTACCTGAGAAGCACCTGCTTCTATAGCTGTTTGAGCAGATACACCAGGATTGTTTGTTGGAACTTTAACATCAGGAATTAAGGTAGTTGTTCCCCCATCAATAGTTGAAACACTAACCTTATTATCTGACGTAGCATTGTCTTTTTTGTTCTTATCTTCAGAAGTCGGTGTAGTAGTTGTTGGTGTAGTTGCTGAAGAACTGCTACTTGATGAAGTTTCTGAGCTTGAACCAGTTGCTACAGTTGTTCCAGGATCAGTTGGAGCTACAACAGAAGGCTGTTCTGAAGGTGAAGTTGGTACAGCAGGAACAGTTGTATCACTTGATGGAGTTGTCGTAGTTCCAGTATTTGGTGATACAGCAGGAACAGTTGTATCACTTGATGGAATTGTTGTAGTTCCAGTGTTTGGCGCTACAGCAGGAACAGTTGTATCACTTGATGGAATTGTTGTAGTTCCAGTGTTTGGCGCTACAGCAGGAACAGTTGTATCACTTGATGGAATTGTTGTAGTTCCAGTGTTTGGCGCTACAGCAGGAACAGTTGTATCACTTGATGGAATTGTTGTAGTTCCAGTGTTTGGCGCTACAGCAGGAACAGTTGTATCACTTGATGGAATTGTTGTAGTTCCAGCGTTTGGCGCTACAGCAGGAACAGTTGTATCACTTGATGGAATTGTTGTAGTTCCAGCGTTTGGCGCTACAGTAGGAACAGTTGCATCACTTGATGGAATTGTTGTAGTTCCAGTGTTTGGCGCTACAACAGGAATAGCGGTTTCATTTTGTGAAGTGTTTGTATCTGCATAAGCTATTTGAGCGCTCGCTGAAGCAAGTACGACAATAGATGATAGTGTGATGATTTTAGCCCATTTTTTCATGTTTTAGTCCTCTTTAATATTTATTTTAATGTTTGTTATTCTGCAAAACCTGTAATGATAGGTTTACCTACGATTACATAACCATACATTGATTTTTCCTCTTCACGTACAGGAAGAGTCATTCTAATCGTTTTAATATTATTCGAGTCTTCTGTTGTAGTGATTACAAATGTAACTTGAATAATATCTTGTGATTCGGTTAGTGATTCGTAAATTGTTGATTGTGCTTGAACTCCTTTTTTGAGTTCAAGACCTTCAGTTTTCATTTCACTGCTTAAAAAATCTACAATATTTTCACTTTTTCCAGTATAGAAATTTGCGATAAAAAATCTACCAAAAACTTCAATTTCCCCTTGTTTCTCTTCAAGTTGTATCCGATTTTCAAGCTCATTGATTTTCTTAGATTGAATTTGAACAAGAGATATTGAAACAATAGATGCTATTGTAATTAAACAGATAACTATTGTAAGAACAAGCGAACTAAACCCTGATTTTCTAGTTTTTACTGGCTTATCTGATACTGATTTACTAATCATTTTTTCTGTATCTTTTCTATCTTCAACCAGGTTATTTTGAGATTTTTCTACGCTTTTAATAGATTCTAACTTCTTATCTTTTTTAACAGAGGTACGCTTTTCTTTTTTCTGCTTATTTGATTTTAAAAATCCAAATGATTTTTTTCTCTTTTAAAACCAAACCCTGATAGCGCTTCTTCTACAATTGATTCAAGAGGGAGAGATAAAGATAGACTGTCTAAAATTACCCCCTCTTCTCCTAATTGATCTATTTGAATAGTTATCGTTTCTCCTCTATCTTCTGTCCAAACTGACCTATCATTAATAAGAGATAGCAATTCATCCCTATTTTGACAGGTTTCTTGCTGATTTGTTTGTAAATTAGTAATTCTGAACATGACCCTCACCGACCTCTTCAGAAGAATTTACCTTGTTAGAATTGTTAAATGCAAAATTTTCAAATTCATCAAAAGACTTACCTGACTCAGCCATTAACGCAATGATATATTCTGCTTGAAGTGTATTAATTTTCACTTCGTACTCCTTTTCTTTTTGATTCAAGGCTTTTTTCTGTTCCTGAATTTTTTCTAACTCAGCATTAAATTTTTCAAGTTTAGCCTTTAATGATTGTGATTGTGTCTTTTTCGGTGCCATATTTTTCTCCTTTAATTTGAGTGCTAGGTGTTGTAGTTGGTTTTGTTGATGAATCTGTTGTAGTTCCTTCAGATGGTTTTGTACTATCCAAAATTCCATAGTCACCTGTTTGATCTGTTAAAATAATGGATTCCATCTTATTTACTTTCATTTTACCCTTTTCATTAGTATAACTTATTCTCAGTGTCTTTTTGTTCAAAACATTTTTTTGAGCAGTGTTATAGTTTTTCTTTTCATCTAGTAAAGTATTTACATAATTTACTTGCGCTATAACTTGTAATTTGTCTTGATTGATATAAATTTCTGCTGATTTAAACTGAAAATCTACAACAAATCCTTTATATGTTTGGCTCACAGGTTCTTCTTCTTTAGCTATCGTTTGTTTGTATAGACCATCAGTCATATACTCTTTATAGCGATTTCTATTTTCTCCAAGATCTTTTTTGGTATAATAGTTCACTAAAAATTCTTTTACCTCTTCCTTATTAAGCCCCTCCTGTGTTGCTGTCTGTTTACTTTCAGCACTTTCCTTTTTTTGATTGTGAGCTGCTACTGTTTGTCCTATACCTACTCCAAGAAATACGGCAAGGATAATCAATAGTATATAACCAATAAATTTTATTACTTTTAATTTAGATGAATCTATCATAATTCTCCATTCTTTCTTCTATTTTGGCGGAATTGCAAATGAAAGGTAACTTTGATTTGTCCAAAGAGTCCAATGTATTCTATTTTGAACTCCTTGAATATTACATTCAGAAACTAGAAAACTACCATCTTCATTTACATGTTCAACATAGGATACATGCCCATTCTCTTCAGGAGTATTCCAAAAACCACCTTGAATTGACATAACTGCTCCTGCTACAGGAGTTGAACTGTATTTCCATCCCCTGGCAACCAATCCTCTAACCCAGTTCTGTCCATCTCCTAACCAATTATAATGAGGAGCCCCTGCTTCTACTAATCGATTATACACGTACCAGGTACACTGGCCAATAGGATAAGTGTTACCATCAAGACTAGCCGAAACGGTAGCTCCTGAAGGATAACTAGATATTTTAGATGAATACTCTGAAGGGAAACCCCAGGAACTTTCTAAAACGGAACTTCCTCCTCTAGTGTGACCTCTAGGATTTTTGAGATACGATAAAACTTGTTGAGCATTATGTTGCCGTTCTTTTACTTTATCTCCTTCGTTTCCTTCCCAATATACAAGAAATTTGTTAGTTAAATAATCTACATCTTCGCTTGAATGAAGGATATTCTTTAAATGTTCAATGTAGTAAGGAGAATCACCATTTAGCATGAAGTCAAGTTGAAGTTCAAGATCATACCATTTTTTTCCTTTATCCTTTGCGTAGTTCAATAACATTGTATGTCTTATCGAACCATCACGGGTATCAGTCCATTGTCCAAGTCCAATCCCTCTATGGATAATATTTGGATATTTCCCTTGATACACTTCAGCATTACCCATGTTTAACCAGTTAGGATCATCCCATGAGTTAGCTGATGCTCCAACAGGAGGGCTTAAATAGTCGCCTTCAGCCCGTTTTGCTGTTATTGAAGATTCTGTCCAAAAGTTTCCTAAGATTGCTGAGATACCATTTAAAGTTACGCTACTATCTTGTTTTTTGAAGTAGTTATATATATCATTTATTTTTTTCCAATATCACCATCTAGGTTCATATCTGAAATTACTGAAGTAGTCTGATTATATTCAACTTTTGGAAGATAGAAACCAACATTTACCCAAACCCATTCTTTCTTTTTCTTGTTTTTGAGTTTTCTATAGTAAACTTCTTGTCCTCCTACATCACTTACCTCACCAATTTCATCCCCAACTTTAATCTTATCACCATCATTAACACGAACACGAGTCACATTCTTATAAGTAAACTCTGCCGTTTCTGATGATATAATCACATCTTGCTCTTTTACAGAAATTGTACCATCCATTACAGCATAAAGTTTTGACCCTTGATTCGCTTGCAAAACAGAACCATTATATATCTCTGTTTTTGAAACATAGCCAAACCTTTTATCAATACGTATAGGATCTAATTTTTCATCATCTGGCGTTGAATTAAATGGATTGGCTAATTCATTATATGTTACATAATATCCTACTTGTTTTGCCTGTTCTAAGACTTCGTTATACTCTTTTAACTCGGATTCACTCAATCTTAGATATTTATTTTCAGACGAAGTATAGATATCAGACATTGTTTTTAGACTGTCTTTATCTTTATTTAATTCTCCCCAAATATCGGAAAGCAGCTCCCTGTAAGAATGATTTAATTCCCACCACTTCTTATCAGTATTATAGGGTGAATCTAGCTTATAATCTTCATATTTGTAACCCATGAACATCATTATTTCATCAATATTTGTCCAATAATCAACCTTATCTGTTGATTTTTCTCTATCAATTTTTGAAATATGAGTCCAAGCTTCTGTAAGATCAAACTCGTTTTGTGCTACAGTTGAAGTTCCTCCACCTGTCAAGACTCCTAACAGGGCAATAAACAGAACTCCTAAAAACATAATCAAGTAGGCTTTAGCTGATAAGGGATTTTTAAGAACTGCCAAGATAGGCTTCCCAACTTTTACGGCTACTTTTTTAGTAGCACTAGCGGTCTTACCTGCCTTTGAAGTTCTTAATCTCGCCCGTAAACGTTGGTATTTATTAGTAACTTTCGTTTCCCATCAATTGGCAACAGGAGTCCTGGTAAAACTACGACCACGGACAAGGTTATAGGTGCGATTTCCTGCACCATATACGACCCTAGTTGCCCCTTTACCAATCTTGACGGTATAATTACCTAGCTTCTTAGCTTGTCTTACTTCAGCGTGTGTTCTACGGATAGTCTGACGTGCTGAAGCAATATCTTCAAGCACATCATTATCCTGAAAAGCTGAATCCACAAAATGAGAAGCCTGGTGATGAGTAACTCGCCCTAGTTTTTGAGCCTTTGTCCCACCGTTACGCTGAATGGCTTGGCGTTTCTTTGCTTTAGCGGTCTTCTTACGCTCTTTGAGCGTTTCAATCTCTTTACTAGCGACCGTCCGTCTTGCCTTTTGTTTCTGCCCCAGGTAACGCTTTTCGGCATCTGTCTTGGGGTTTAAAAGCCGAGCTTCTCTCTTTTCAGCTTGTTTATAGCTGTTTTTCGTTGTCTTGAGGTCAGACTTGGCTTCCTTGTACTCACGTTTGGCATCACGGAGATCACGTCTTGTTTGTCTCGACAACGTAACACCTCCTAAGCATCTGTAGTGACAAGCTCATAGAGTCTTGTGTGTCTTGGGATAGGATTTTCAAAAGGTACAACCACTTGACCTGCGACAATCAAGCCCGTTCCTTTTGCTTTTGGTCTTTCAATATACCTGGTAAGGGTTGGAGTAAGTGTAATGGCTTTAGAAAGAGCCAATAAGTCTGATTTCTTGTGTTTCAAGAGAATCATGAACTCACTATTAGATACCAACTTGCGCCCTTCTTCTTTGTTCATCAAGGTTTCAATATTTTGTGTGATAGCTGTGGCAATCGCCCCATATTTACGAACCCGTGAATACAACTCTGTAAAGAAGATAGCCTGGGCTTCTTCTTTGAAGAAGAGCTGTACCTCGTCAAAATAAATGCGAGTAGTGAGTTTCCCTTGGGAAGCGACAACTTGATTCCAAATATAGTCCTGAATAACCATCATCGCAAATGGCTTGAGTTTTCCTGACAAGCGTTTCAAGTTGAAGACCACAAAGCGGTCTGTAATATCAACGTTGGTCTCGTGTGCAAAGATACTTTGTGACCCTTTGGCATAGATTTCAGACTTGAGCGCCAATTCCTGGGCTTCAGGTTCTTCTTGTTCAAGCAAAACATCGTGCCAATCTGCAAGCGTTGGCGTTCTATCTTCATCCGCAAACCGTTTATAAGTTTCACGGGTGACACGGTCAATAATGGTATATTGCACGTCACCGACTTCATCAAGAATAGACTCAAAGAGCCCCATGAGAAGGTTTGACTTATCCCCGATAGGGTCATTATCTTCATCCTTCAGTTGACTCGAATCAGGCAAGTCCATCAAGTTTAGGTGTGACTTAGAACCGATATAAATATCAACCAACTGCGCCCCGAACTCACGTCCAATATCGGAATATTCATCTTCAGGGTCAACAATGATGATACGGTCTTCAGGGTTCTTCAGATAAGTTGGTATGATTTCCATGGTCTTTACAGTAACAGACTTTCCTGAACCTGAAGAGCCAAGAACTACGCCCGAACCAGTGTTCAGGTCTGCTTTACGGTCAACCGTAATCACATTGTTAGATAGTTGATTTTGACCGTAATAGAGTGCCCTCTCACTATCTGACTTCAGGTCAACGTTCATAAAAGGAACTTGTGTAGCCAAGTTAGCTGTGGTCATATCACGGATAAAGCGACGTTTCACATTTAAGAAGGTGTGACCAATAGGAAGGATGGTATTGAGTCCTTCTTCCTGGTAATAGTAACACTCTTGAAAATCAACGCCAACCTTACGTGAAGCGGTCAAGACTTTATCTGTGATACTTGCCAGCTCCTCCTCATCCTCAGCCTTGAAGTAAAGAGCAATCAAACCTGAAAAGGCTTTTTGGTCATTGTCGTCAATCTCTTCTTTCCATCGTCTCGTTGACTCAGAAATTTCACGTGCTCGACCTGAGACAGCCAGCTCCTGGTCAACCCCTTCTTGAGCGCCTGACCGTTGAGCCTTGACCATTTCGGCTTTGATAGTTGTATCCGCATTGTTAATCTTACGCATAAAGCTAGATGGCTCATAAGGCTCAGCATGAACCGTGATAGCCAGCTCAACGCCTATATCCGTTAAACTCTTAATCAGTCGGTCTGTTAAGAAAGTTGGAAAGTTTCTAGCATACATGACCTTTGCGACCCCTTCATTGATACGGAAACGATTTTCCAAGAAATGAAGCCTGTTAGGGGCGATAAAATCTTTTGTATGTAATTCTGAAAGGGCAATATCCCTGAAGTTATAAGGAAGCTTGTGTTTGCCCAGGAGCAACTCCGCAAACACGTCAAGACGTTCTTTCCCGTCCATTTCTTCAAAGGTAATATCCATTTGAGAGTATTGATTTTCAAGTGAGTTGCCTAGCTCGCTTAAGTTGGCATCCGCTTGCCCTCGATTATAGGCTTCTGTCTTCAAGGTCACATATTTTTCAACCTTGAAATTCTTTGAGTCACTTGAGAAACTACTTTCAATCATTTCATTGTATTCCTTACGGAAATTATCAAAACCGTCTCCAACTTCATCATATTTGATTTGTTCAACAGCGTTGTCTTCGACTCTCCGATTGATAACCAGGAGCTGATAAGTAGAGCCTGCATCAAGTGAATTGAGCGCTTCAGCGTGTGTATCAATCACGTCAATCTTTTCTTCCTGATTAGCGGATAGATAGGCGACATCACCCAAGCGATAGGTTCTTGACCATTCGTTTTTGGCAACGTGCATCAGCCCATTTTCAAATAGGCTATTGTATTTAATGGTATTTTGTGTTGAAGCCTTCAAGGAGCGTTTTAGGCGTGCCTTACGTTCCTTTTCAGCCTTCGTCAACTTCTTTGACTTTCTTCCAAGATTTAAAATCATCTTTTGTGAACTCCTCTCCTTCCTCAAATTCTGTAATAAAAGCTCGCTTCTGAACTTTTAGATTAAACATGACCTTGTCTTTGACTGCTTCATCAAAGCCTAGCCCGTAAATGATAAAGGGAGGGGCAATGAGAAGCGCCACAAGGTACATAAAAATATCTGATAGTCCCATTAAGGAAATGGTGATAGTGAGTGACACCACTATCCCAATTCCAAGCATCATGACTAAAAGACGTTTGGTCATCCCAAAGGCGACGGGTCTTTCATAGTTGTCAAACTGCTTAAGGAACTCACTTCCTAATTTGTTCATACAACCTCTTTCTAGCTACAATAAAAACACCTTGCTCTGGCAAAGTGTTTGTTCAACAGTTTCAATTTTGTTAGTCTCTCATGCGTCCAATCGTTGACATGACAGCACCAATTAAAGCCACAATCAAAAGAATTGGTATCGAAGTATTATTAAATATAAGGTTTGTATTAATTTCGTAATCTAAAATCGTCCCATAGTAAATAACTCCTGCAATACTCCAAAAAATAGATAGACCAATAAACATGATTATCCAATTCCAAAGGACACTTAAAAGGAAAAATGGAGTTGCAATCATAAATCCAATAATCATAATCAGACCTGATAAAATCAGACTAAAGAAGTTGCCAATCATTGACCAAATGGAGCGTTTCACTCGTTTTGGAGCGTTTGATTGAACTGATGTAGGGGTTTCTAATGGTTCTTCTTGCGGTTGAGGAGACAATTTGAAATGGTTTCCTTCTCGCTTGATATAGTATCGTTTTTCTGACATGAACTCACCTCCCTATAGAACTATTTTACCAAATTTTTTGCTTTTTTACATGGCATTTAAAAGTGTTTTTGCCAAGCGCTGACTACCGAACAAGGCGACAATATAGACAATACTTTTTGCGATAGATACAAAAGCAGTCGCCCAATCTCCTGATGATGCTTTAAATAAGTCATCCGTTACCAAAGCAGGGTAAAGTCTGACAATAATGACAAGCAATAACCCTTGTAAGGCGTAAGCCGAAAAGAGTTTTAGAAAATTGATAGCTATTGGTCTTGTTTGGTCAGCCATGAAAAAGGCTATAATTAGTGGAGATACTCCCTTCAAGAGATACATTTGGAAAAATCTCATAAAGACAAGTAATTTCGCACATACATCAGCTATTAGCTCAGTAAAGTTGCCTACGATATTGACAATCTGTTTGGCTATCCATCCACTTACACCTGAAGTATCCATATCAGACTTAAATGTTTTATTCGGTAACACGCCATCGACAAGAGCAATCCCCCTGTTAAAGACAAATACGATAAAATCAAAGATTTCTGAAATGTTATAAACCAATAGAAATGCAATAGCATATCCAAGGGCTACTTCCATCCAAAGCTGAACCGTTAAGCCACCGCCCTCTTGTCCTAACCGTCTATTCCATGAAAAAACATCAAAGAGAAAGAAGGTTAGAATCAAGATTGAAGCGACTGGCAATAAAGCCCCGTTAATCTTATCAGCGTATTGATTGACTGTTGAACTATACTCAGCTATAGAATTTGTGATATTATCCATTCACTCTAGCTCCTTTCAGGTTTAGCTGATGGCTTGAAGCGCTGCAATAATGGCTTGGCAGACCGCCGCCCCGATAACACCGAGAGCGCCACCATTAATCATGGCATTTGCCCCTTTTTCCTGGCGCATAGAGTCATTGTTGTTACGACCACCAAAGAAGTCAATAATTCCTGCAAGAACCCATACAAGTCCTGTAATACCAACGACTGCTTGAACAATTTGAAAAACTTTAACTGCTGTATCCATAAGATTTAATCCTCTTTCTTTTTTGTAATTTGTAAATGTTTAATTGCATCTGCAAGGACGACCATTTCGTCCTCAAAAAGTGTGACACCCTTGCCAACTCGTGAATGGTCATCTTTCCATGACCGTATATCATATTTTGGCTCGGCATCATTCCATGAAATAATGTTTAGTTCCTTTTGCTACCCTCTGTCATTCTTTGATAGGACGGCAATCGTCTCAATGATTTTAAAGCGTATAGGCTCATTATTATCTTTTGTTGGTTGACGGTTGGACTGGATTTTCTTTTGTTGGTCTTCAAAACTTTCTTTCCAACCTTTGTCATTTTCCCAATCCGTCATAAATTTCCTCCTGTGCTTCGTTTTCTAGTGCGGTGATAGCCCGTCCCTGTAAGTCTAAGCACGTTGGTCATTCCAAATCGACATCTTCTCGCAACCAAAATTCTATTTCGTTCTATTGTGCGAATTGCGGAAAAAACGTCTTTGTATTCAATCTTTAGATCAACGTACATATGCTTTCCTGCGACATAGGCTTTTCTTGATACTGTGCCATACTTTGGTTTTAACTTCAGTATTTCACCACTATCAAGATAAGCAGAAGCACCACCTTCACGTCCTAATTGTTTTAAGTCTCTGATGCAAACGTCATTGTTTGCAAGGTCTTCAAATTTATTCATTCTTTCTCTCCATTTCGAATAAATTTAGGTTGATTTACACCCATGCTGTATAATCCTCTCGGTTATATCCGTGTTTCATGCGCACCGTTTATGGTCAAAACGACAAACCCGCGAAAATGCGAATTGTGACTGAGGCTAGAGTCTAGCTTTACACTCCGCCCCCAATTTTTTTATCTCATAGTCACGCTGTATCAGGACGGAGGTTGTATTCTATTGTCAACGTTCCTGGTAGTTTATCGACTTGCCAAGGTCAAATCAGATTATACTGAAAAGAAAACTATATATTTTGCTGTCTTTTTGCTTGTTGTTTCCTTATGTTTTGATTCCATTCAGCAACTATGCCATTAAAGACATACTCAGCAATCCTCTCCGAGGAGCTAGCATATTTCATATTCTCTAAAGCGTATTCATAGCGGTCATCAAAATGTATCATCGCATAATCTGCGGTAGCCTGTGAGAAGTTTTCTTTTAGTAACTGGTCATGAACCAAGTTCCAAATATAATCTCGGTCGTACTTAGTCGCCTTATCAACTTTTCGGGAAAGGTTGACTCTATTTTTTACTTCAGAATTTTGAGGGGCTTTCTCTTCTTCCTCCTCTAAACTAAACTCAGGCTCACTAAACTCAGGCTCACTAGAATCAGTATCATTAGGTTCTGAAATTCCGAAGTCTTGAATTCTGTTTTCCAGAGTTCCAGAATTCGGAATTTCAGAATTCTGGAAGTCGGAATTTCCGAATTCCGCTGGTATCAAGGGTTTAGCCTCATTTTCAACCTTTAAAGAACCAAGATAAATCAAATTTGGTTTGTTTAAACCTTGGCGAACTTCTTCGAGTAGGTCATATTTTTTCAGCTCTTTTTTCAGCTTAATAACCTTATCTTTTCCGTAACCTAACATCTCTCCAATTTCTTCAACGGTAAAGATGAAATAGATATTTCCATCAGCATCAATCCAGTTGTTTTTTACTGATAGCTCAAATCTATCCTTTAGGATGGCATAAAGCAATTTAGACTCAGCAGACATCTTTTTATAGAGTTCAGACTCAAAAAGCAACTTTGGTACACGGAAGAACCTTTCTCCGTTATTAACCTGTGCAAGTGAGATTCTTTCCATACCTAAACCTCCCTAAATCTAAGGTCACCTTTTGAGTTAAAAGCAATCAATCCAAAAGATTCTAGTTCTTTAATATTGTCTATTAATTCTTGACGGGTTATCCCTGTCTGTTTCATCAAGAATGAAACAATCAATTCACGTGTTTCTTTTTCTTTTGATGTCATTTGTGACCTCCTGAGAATAAATTGAGAAAAACAAAAGAGAACGCTATTCACGTTCTCTCAATGTTATTTATTCAATTCTCCCAATTCAGGACACATACTTTACCTCTTTACCGAAATTCTGAAAAGATAAGGGAAAAGAGCCAGTAAAACTGACTCCTTCTATTTATCTTGCCAATTAGTCGCACGTTCCTCTCCCCACCAGTATGGGATCAACTCGGCAACTTTGATTGTTTTTCTTGTTTCGTAGTCCATCATGAACTCTGCTTCTTTATTTTCAGCATTCAATTCTAAGAGAAATTCTCTGCAAGCGCCACAGGGCATACCTGATCCTTCGCCGTAGGGAGGTTTGTCTCGAAAGACGAGGATTTTCTTAACTTTAGTTTGTCCTGAAAATTGATACATATTGAAGAGAGCTGCTCGTTCTGCACAGAGATAAAAAACGCCACAAGTGCCCTCCATACAAAATCCTGTGAAGATCTGACTATCTTCTGCTTCTACTGCAGCAACAACATGGTTAGCATAAACAAAGTCAGAAACTTCATGGGGATTGAATAAGATTCGTGCTTCTTTATACATCTTTTCCCATGTATCCATCGGAAGTCCTTTTTATTTAGAAATCTCTTTGAGCATATTATCAATATGCTGGATAGATTTCTCACGACCTAATAGGTAAATCGTATCTGGAAGTTCTGGTCCATGCATTTCACCTGATACTGCAATACGAATCGGCATGAAGAGGTTTTTCCCTTTAATACCTGTTTCTTTTTGAACTGCTTTGATTTGTGGGAAGATGTTTTCTGTCACAAATTCTTCATCTGTCATTGCTTCTAGTTTCGCTTTGAAGGCTTCTAGAACAACAGGAACGGTTTCTCCTGCCATGACCTCGCGCTCAGCGTCTGTCAGCTCTGGGAAATCTGAGAAGAAAAGATCTGTCAATGGAACGATTTCATCCACTGACTTCATTTGTGGTTTGTAGAGTTCTACCATTTTTTCAGACTTCTCAGTCAAACGCCCTGCTTCTTCTAAGTATGGTTTAGCCATTTCAAAGATGGTTGTCAAGTCAGCTCTCTTGATATAGTCGTTGCTCATCCAGTCCAGTTTCTTCTGATCAAAGGCAGCTGGAGACTTGCTGAGGCGGTTTTCATCAAAGAGTTTAATCAATTCCTCACGAGAGAAAATTTCATCTTCGCCACCTGGATTCCAACCAAGAAGAGCGATAAAGTTAAAGACTGCTTCTGGAAGATAGCCTTTCTTACGGTAATCTTCGATAAATTGAAGAGTATTGGTATCGCGTTTAGACAATTTTTTACCCGTTTCAGAGTTGATGATCAAAGTCATGTGACCGAACTCTGGCGCTTCCCAACCAAGCGCTTCATAGACCATGAGCTGTTTTGGGGTGTTGGCAATGTGGTCATCACCGCGGATAACATGAGAAATCTGCATATCGTGATCATCGATCACAACGGCAAAATTGTATGTTGGGTAGCCATCTTTCTTTTGGATAACCCAGTCACCACCGATGTTGCCACCTTCAAACTCGATATCACCTTTGACCATATCGTGCCATTTGTAGATACCAGACTCATTGACAGCCAAACGAACGGTTGGAATAATACCAGCTGCTTCACGTTCTGCAATGTAGGCAGCTTTTTCCTCTTCGCTCATGCCAAGGTATTCATTGATGTAGCGTGGTGTTTCGCCAGCTGCTTCTTGGCGTTCGCGCTCAGCTGCCAACTCTTCTTCTGTAACGTAAGATTTGTAGGCTTTTCCTTCAGCTAGCAATTGGTCGATGTATTTTTGATAGAGTTCCAAACGCTCTGATTGGCGATAGTTTTCATGAGTTTCTGGACTTTCATCCCAATCCATGCCTAACCAACGAAGATTTTCAAGCTGTGAACGTTCTCCGTCTTCGACATGGCGTTTACGGTCAGTATCTTCGATACGGATGATAAAAGTTCCACCATGATGGCGTGCGTAGAGGTAGTTGAATAATGCTGTACGGGCATTTCCGATGTGTAGGAGTCCTGTTGGACTTGGTGCGTAGCGTACGCGGATATCTTTTGACATAGTTTCTCCTATAAAGTCTCTTTTTTGCTTTCTATATTATATCACAAGTCTCGCCTGAGTCCAATGTCTATGAATAAAGAGAGTAAAAAGAGTGGTCAAGCCACTCTTTTCTTCTATTATAGACGTGCGTTAAGCTCTTTGCTCAATTCTTCAAATCCTGGTTTTCCAAGAAGGGCAAACATGTTACGTTTGTAGGCTTCAACACCTGGTTGGTCAAATGGGTTGATGGCATTCAAGTAACCTGAAAGGGCAATTGCCAATTCGAAGAAGTAGATAGTGTAACCAAGAGTAAAAGCGTCTTGCTCAGGAAGAGTTACGTACATGTTTGGCACATCACCGTCAGTGTGGGCAAGAAGAACACCGTCAGTCGCTTTTTTGTTTACAAAGTCAACGTCTTTTCCTTGAAGGTAACCAAGTCCGTCAAGGTCTTCTTCCAAAGTAGGAATGATCACGTTCTTACGTGGTTTGTCAACACGGACAACTGTTTCAAACATGATACGAGTTCCTTCTTGGATAAATTGACCAAGTGAGTGCAAGTCAGTTGAGAAGTTAGCTGAAGTTGGGTAAATACCTTTTTGGTCTTTCCCTTCTGACTCACCAGCCAATTGTTTCCACCATTCTGAGAAGTATTGAAGTGATGGCTCGTAGTTTACCAAGATTTCAGTAGCGTAGCCTTTGCGGTAAAGGATGTTACGAACTGCTGCGTATTGGTAAGCTTCATTTTCAGCAATCTTGTCTGAAGTGTAGTCTTTACGAGCTGCATTCGCACCTTCCATAAGGGCTTTGATATCTGCACCTGATGCAGCGATTGGAAGCAATCCAACTGCTGTCAATACTGAGAAGCGTCCACCGATGTCATCTGGAACTACAAATGTTTCCCAACCATTAGCATCTGCTTCAACCTTAACAGCACCTTTTTGGCGGTCAGTTGTTGCGTAGATACGTTTGTTAGCTTCTTCTTGACCGTATTTCTTAACCAAGAGTTCTTTGAAGACACGGAAAGCAATGGCTGGTTCAGTTGTTGTACCTGATTTAGAAATCACGTTTACTGAGAAGTCTTTGTCAGCTACGTACTCTACCAAGTCAGCAAGGTAAGTAGATGAGATTGAGTTTCCTGCGTAAAGGATTTGCGGTGCTTTACGCTCTTCTTTTGTTTGCAAGTTTGCAAAGTGGTGGTTCAAGAAGTCAATAGCTGCTTTGGCACCAAGGTAAGATCCACCGATACCGATTACAACCAAGACATCGCTGTCTGATTTGATTTGCTCAGCAGCTTTCAAGATGCGGTCGAATTCTTCGCGGTCGTAGTTTTCAGGAAGGTCCAACCAACCCAAAAAGTCGCTACCAGCACCAGTTCCTTTGCGAATCAATTCGTCTGCTGCTGTAACTTGCGCTTGCATGTATTCCACTTCATGAGGGGCAACAAATTTGTCTAAAACTTTTGAATAATCAAATTTAATATGTGACATGATAATCCTCCAAAATTTCTTCTTTTCTATCATAACGCTTACCTTCGATTTTTTCAAGCTTTTTTATTGAATTTGCCCAATTTTTATCAGAATTCAAACGTTTGCGTAAATTTGCTAAAATATAAAAAATCTGAAAGAACGAATAAAAACGGCTAGAGGCTCTAACCGTTACAATTCATTTAATAAATACTCAAATAGTTCTAAATTGCCATCTTCTTCATTGACCAGGAACTCTGGGTGCCACTGCAAGCCGATGATACGATGCTCGTCGACAGACTCAATCGCTTCGATGGTCTGGTCTCTTGGATCAATAGCAGTCACACGGAAATTAGGCGCCAGGTCTTTGATGCTTTGACGATGGACTGAATTGACTTGACTTTCTTTGCCAAACAACTTAGCCACCACGCTTCCTTCTACTGTCTCAATAGTATGAGATGTCCCAAAAGGCAAGCCTTGCCAGTGACCTTCAATTTCTTGGTGGAGAGTGCCACCAAAAGCAACATTGACCAGCTGAACACCACGACAGATTGCCATAATTGGTTTATTCTGACGGAGCGCTTCTTTCAAGAGAGCTAGTTCAAACTCATCGCGTACAAGGTTGTAATCATCACTCTCAATAGTCTTTTTCTCCCCGTAAAACTGAGGATGGACATTTTGCCCACCTGTCAAGATGAGTTTGTCAATCATTTCCACATAATCGCGCACAATGGACTCATCTCCTACAGGAATTACTAAAGGGAGACCACCGACTTGACGAATGCTCTCTGCAAATTTACAAGATACAGATGAGTGAATGTTTTTCCCTTCTGCATCTACAGGACATAGATTTGCAGCAACTCCTACAACCGTTCTAGCCATGATGTGTCTCCTTTCGATTTTCTTGCGACAGTCTTATCTTATCACTCCACCCCTTTCCTGTCTAATATGTTTTTTTAAAGACCGTGATAAGTATTTTTTATGGACAAGAAAAAGCTGCCCAATAAGGACAACTTTTCTATTCGAAAACAAATTGATTGTGATACAGTTCCGAGTAGAAACCGCCGAGTTTGAGCAACTCGTGATGATTTCCACGTTCAATAACCTCTCCATCTTTGAGGACAATAATCTGATCGGCATTGAGGATGGTCTTGAGACGATGGGCAATGACAAAACTGGTTCGTCCTGCTACAACCGCCTCCATTGCATGCTGAATCTTGCTTTCTGTTACGGTATCGACATTGGAAGTCGCTTCGTCTAAGATTAGGACTTGAGGATCTGTCATCAAGGTCCGAGCGATGGAAATCAATTGTTTCTGCCCAGTCGAGAAGATATTTTGCTCATCATCAATAAGGGTATCATACTTGTCAGGCAAGCTTTCGATATAGTCATGAATATGAGTTGCCTTGGCAGCTGCTTCGACCATTTCCTGACTGGCATCTGGCACACCAAAGCGGATATTGTCACGAATCGTTCCACTAAATAAGACCGAATCCTGCAGGACAATCCCGACCTTGCTCCGCAGGCTATCCAAGTCATAGTCACGGATGTCTTTTCCATCAAAGGAAATGCTACCTGCATCTACATCGTAGAAACGATTGATGAGGTTCATGATGGTTGTTTTCCCCGAACCAGTCGGACCGACAACTGCTATCATCTGCCCTTTAGGAGCTGAAATGCTAACATCTTTTAAAATCGGCTTGTCTGGCACATAAGAGAAATCAATATGACTGATTTCAACACCTTCTCGCAATTCTGTAAAGGCAGGGGCATTTTGTGGGCGAATCTCTTCTTCTGCATCGAACATTTCTTGGATACGATCCGCCCCAGTAAAGGCCAACTGGAGGCTCCCCCAACTCGCAGCCACCTGGATAATTGGCTGGTAGTACTGCTGAGAAAATTGGGTAAACATGACAATCAAACCTAGGGCTGTTGTTGTTTCGATACTTGAATCGTTCAGCAAGACAGCTGAACCTGCAAAAATGACGATGGCTGTATTGACCAAGCTCATCCCATTCATAACTGGAAAGAGGATGCCTGAGAACATTCTCCCTTTAAAGGTTGCCTTGCGCACGCGCTCATTTTGCTCCACAAAGCCTGCTACGATGTCATCTTGAATTCCTTGTACGATAACAGCTTTCTGTCCAGAAATACTCTCGTCCATATAGGCGTTGAGTTTCCCTACCTCTTCTTGCTGGAGATTAGTGTACTTACGGGCCATTTTCACGATGAAAACCAACATGAGAAAGGCCACTGGAGTGCTGGCTACTGTTATCAGGGCTAGCGTCACATTTCTTGAAAACATAACAAAAATCAAACCGATGTAAAGAGCAATATTGCTCATGACCTGAACTAGGCTTTCATTGAAGGCTTGAAGGATGTTGTCCAAGTCACTCGTGAAGCGAGAAAGGATATCGCCATCCTGATGGCGGTCAAAGAAAGAAACCGTCAGACGAGAAAGTTTGCCAAAGAGGCCCTTACGCATCTCATTTGTCGACTCAGCAATCACACGAGTCATCAAGGTCATGTAAATCAAACTGGATACCACTAGGGCGAGGACAACCAGAGCTAGATTCAGCATCAGAGCTGATAAACTCTGCCAGGCTAGTTCGGAAGTTCCATTTTGATAAGCCAGAACTAGGTTAGCGAGCTCCGTCACTGCTTGACCTGAAAAAACTGGAAAGAGGGCTTGGGCAATCGTCGCAACTGCAACCATCAGAATCACAATGACAAAGGAGAACTTGTAAACTTTAAAATAATTCCAGAAAAATCGAACGGTTTTCATTTTATTCCTCCTTTCCCTTTTGTGTTTCGTAGATTTCGCGGTAGACGGCATTGTTAGCTACCAAGTCTGCATGCCGTCCTTCTCCAATCAAAAGCCCTTGATCCAAGACCAAAATCTTATCCGCATGGACGACTGAACTGATCTTTTGAGCGATGATAATGGTTGTTGTCCCTTTCAGATCTTTATTCAAAGCTTCCTGCACGAGTCTTTCTGACTTGGCATCCAAGGCTGAAGTCGAATCGTCAAAAATCAGGATACGGGGATTGCTGACAATCCCACGGGCAATGGACATCCGTTGTTTTTGTCCACCAGAAAAATTGGTGCCACGCTCTTCAACCTGACTCTCAAATTTGTTTTCCATGCGTCCGATAAATTCACTGGCTTGGGCAATCCGTGCTGCACGTTCCATTTCTGACACGCTGGCATTGCCTTTCCCTTGACGAAGATTATCTGCAATGGTTCCGCTAAAGAGAATAGCACGTTGCAAGACGATGGAAACTGTTTTACGCAAGGTTCCTTCGCTGACGTCTCGAATATCCTTGCCACCAATCTTGATAGATCCCTCCTGTGGATCAAAAAGTCGTGGAATTAACTGAGCTAGAGTGGACTTCCCTGCTCCAGTCGCCCCAACCACACCGACCATCTGACCAGGCGCAATTTCAAAGGTTACATTCTTCAGCATAGGCTCATCATCATTAGGATAGGTGAAGGTCACATTTTCAAAAGAGAGACTTCCCTCTAACTCTTCGTCTGGGAGATCTTTAAAGGTCATCGCTGGCTCGGTATCTAGAATTTCGCGGATACGACGCAAGGAAATCATGGCACGACTGACAGAATTCCCTAAAAATCCAACCATGATGATGGTAAAGATAATCTGGCTGAGATAGTTGATAAAGGAAGCAATCGAGCCCACTACAGACGGATCTGACTGAGCCATTCCAGCCACCAACCAGATAGAGAGGAAGACCGCTCCATAGCCGATTAGCATCATAACAGGTTCTATAACTGAGAAGGCATAACCGATATAAAGATTTTGGCCGAGAAGTTCATCTGAAACCTCGGTAAATTTGGTAAACTGCTCTTTTTCCTGCACAAAGGATTTAACTACACGCACACCACGCAGATTTTCTTTGGCGATAGCATTGATCCGTTCAAGAAGGGTTTGAAATTTAGCAAATCGTGGCCCCATCATTCCCATCATGATGGCAGTAAGTGCAAAGATTAGGAGCACCATGAGGACAATCACCCACCAAAGTGACGGAAGAGTGTGAACCGCCAAGATAAAGGAACCGATAAAGAGAAGAGGGAGACGGAAGAGGATTTGAAAAGCCATCATCACCACGTTCTGAATTTGGTTGATATCATTGGTCATTCGGACGACAAGGTTACCCGCATTGAATTGCTCGATATTGGCATAAGAAAAAGTCTGGATCTTGCGAAAAGCGTCTTCCCGAAGGTCCGAAGACACTCCTTGGGCAATGTAGGCTGCAAGCGTTACATTGACCCCACCTGCAACGAGACCGACTAGGGCTACCCCTATCAGCCAAGCGCCAATACTATAAATAGCCTCATTTTGTCCGGCCAACAAAGCCTCTAACACCTCTTGCAAATAGCGTGGTTGCAAGAGCGAGCTCGCAACCATCAAGCCTGTCATCACTAGGGATGCCAAGGCCTGCCATTTATAGGTTTTTATTTTTTTAATGAGCATATTTCCTCCTAATAAAATAGATAAAGGGAGCGACATCCTACGTCAGCTCCTTCTCATTCGTTCATATTGATGCTATTCTAGCAAAAAAGAGGCATCTTGTCAAAGAAGTCTCCTTATTATAAATTAGTACGCTTTCATCTACAGGTGATGCATGAAAAGGCTTTTTATGGTAAAATGAAAGGAAGAACTCTTACAAGGAGGAAAAGATGAAGAAACAAACCATCGCTGTCTTGGGTCCTGGTTCTTGGGGAACTGCCCTTTCGCAGGTCCTAAACGACAATGGACACGAGGTTCGAATTTGGGGAAATATCCCTGAACAAATCGATGAAATTAATAACCAGCATACAAACAAACGCTATTTTAAAGATATCCTACTGGACGAAAAAATCAAAGCCTATCATGACTTAGAAGAAACACTAAAGGATGTGGATGCTGTTTTATTTGTAGTCCCAACAAAAGTAACGAGACTGGTTGCCCAACAAGTAGCAAAGGTGCTCGATCACAAGGTTGTCATCATGCATGCCTCCAAAGGATTGGAACCAGATAGCCACAAACGCCTATCGACTATTCTTGAAGAGGAAATCCCAGCTGACCTTCGTAGTGAAGTCGTTGTTGTTTCAGGACCTAGTCACGCTGAGGAAACGATTGTGCGGGATATTACCTTGATCACTGCAGCCTCTAAAGATCTTGAAACGGCCCAGTACGTCCAAAATCTCTTTAGCAATCACTACTTCCGTCTCTATACTAATACGGATGTTATCGGGGTTGAAACCGCTGGTGCTCTCAAAAACATCATCGCAGTTGGTGCAGGTGCATTACATGGACTAGGGTTTGGCGACAATGCCAAGGCGGCTATCATTGCCCGTGGTTTAGCTGAAATCACCCGTCTAGGGGTCGCTCTTGGAGCTAACCCTCTGACTTATAGCGGTCTTTCTGGAGTTGGAGATTTGATTGTAACGGGGACATCTGTCCACTCTCGTAACTGGAGGGCCGGTGATGCTCTCGGTCGCGGAGAATCTCTCGCAGACATCGAAGCAAACATGGGTATGGTCATCGAAGGCATTTCAACAACTCGAGCAGCTTACGAGCTGGCTCAGGAATTGGGTGTCTACATGCCAATCACACAGGCTATTTACCGAGTGATCTACGAAGGTGTCAATATCAAAGAAGCAATCACTGACATCATGAGCAATGAATTTAAAGCAGAAAACGAATGGTCATAGACCTTTATAGAAAGGAACATCATGAAACAAAAAGTCAGAAAAGCAGTCATCCCAGCCGCTGGATTGGGAACTCGTTTCCTCCCAGCAACTAAGGCCTTGGCCAAGGAAATGTTACCAATCGTCGACAAACCAACGATCCAGTTTATCGTTGAAGAGGCCCTCAAATCTGGCATTGAAGACATCTTGGTTGTTACGGGTAAGTCAAAACGTTCCATCGAGGACCACTTCGACTCAAACTTCGAATTGGAATATAATCTCAAAGAAAAAGGAAAAACGGATCTTTTGAAGCTAGTTGATGAGACAACTGGCATGCGCCTGCATTTCATCCGCCAAACTCATCCACGTGGTCTTGGAGATGCTGTTTTGCAAGCCAAAGCTTTCGTTGGAAATGAACCTTTTGTCGTTATGCTTGGCGATGACTTGATGGATATCACCAACGAAAAGGCTGTTCCACTTACCAAACAACTCATGGATGACTACGAGCGTACCCACGCGTCTACTATCGCTGTCATGCCAGTCCCTCATGACGAAGTCTCTGCTTATGGGGTTATTGCTCCGCAAGGCGAAGGAAAAGACGGTCTTTACAGCGTTGAAACCTTCGTTGAAAAACCAGCTCCAGAAGATGCTCCTAGTGATCTTGCTATCATCGGACGCTACCTCCTCACGCCGGAAATTTTCCAAATCCTCGAAAACCAAGCTCCAGGTGCAGGAAATGAAATTCAGCTGACAGATGCAATTGACACCCTCAATAAAACACAACGTGTATTTGCTCGTGAGTTCAAAGGGGCTCGTTACGATGTCGGAGATAAGTTTGGCTTTATGAAAACATCCATTGACTACGCTCTCAAACACCCACAAGTCAAAGACGATTTAAAAGATTACCTCATCCAACTCGGAAAAGAGTTAGCTGAGGGGGAATAGAAGAACAGTTCATATAAAAAAGAACTAGGATAGTTAATGTACTGACCCCAAAAAGTTAGACAAATAATTTAAGCGAAGGATTTAGTTCTGTATTGCACAGGGCTAAGTCCTTTTAGTTTGGCTTTGATTCGTTTGTTGTTGTAGTAATCAATATAGTCTACAATGGCTTGTTCCAATTGGTTAAGCGACTGAAACGATTTCTCATAACCATAAAA